>NZ_JBSFYR010000001.1:0-143395 GCF_053599875.1 Streptomyces sp. NPDC005151
GGTCCTAGAGAAACCCCATCATCGCAGGTCACAAGGCACTTCTTCGTTCCCCGAGAAACTGTCCACAGACATCAAGCCGGTGGATCCAGGCTCAGGGGCACCTGGAAAGAACTTCCAGTCAGCAGCCCGAGAGCGCTCGACGCCGAAACCTGAACCGAGCCCCTGTGGGCATCACACGTCCCCTTCGAGATGGCGGGCGCGGTGCGCGCGTACCTTCTGACGGTTTCCGCACCGCTCCATCGCGCACCAACGCCGCTTGCCGGGACGCGAGGTGTCGACGAACAGCAACAGGCAGTTGTGGGCGCCGCATTCGCGGATTCGGTGGGCGTACGGCCCGGTGAAGAGCTCCACCGCATCGCGGGCGACGGTCGACAGGAGTGCGCTGCCGGTGGCCCCGGGCGCCCACTCCCTGCCGGACCCGGCGGCAATACGGGGCACGAGCGGCGGAGCGGCGGCCACGGCGTTCACGACCTCGATGTCCGCCGGGTCCGCCGCCTGTCCGTGCGCCAGGGCCGTGGTCAACCGCCAGAGTGCGGCGCGGAGTTCATGAGCGCGGGCCAGTTCACCATCGCTCACCGCGAGATCCGCGAGATCCAGTCCGGACGCCAACCGGCTCTCCCCCGCCCACCGCACCAGATCGGCGGGCGTGTGCAGCACCTCGTACCGCGTATATGTGCTGTGCCCGCCGGTGGGCAGCAGCTCCAGGCACAGGGCGCCGGGATCGAAGCGGTACGGGCGCCCCTGCGAGGTGTGAAGGACCAGTCCCGGCGCGCCCGTTGCCGACTCACTCATGTAACCACTATAAACGGTTTCCATGACTCTCCACTGGAAGCTCGTCGTCGACGCCACCGACCCGCACGCCCAGGCCGACTTCTGGGCCGAGACCCTCGGCTATCTGGTGGAGGACAACAGCGCACTGATCGAGCGACTGCTGGCCCTCGAAGCCGTACCGGAGGCGGCGACGGTCGAGGCGCACGGCCGCCGGGCCTTTCGGGACCTCGCGGCGGTACGGCACCCGGACGATCCGTACGAGGAGGAGAGCGGCACGGGTTTCGGGCGCCGGCTGCTGTTCCAGCGCGTACCGGAGCCGAAGACGGGCAAGAACCGGCTCCATCTGGACGTGCACGCGGGCCCGGAGCAGCGCGACGCCGAGGCGGCGCGGCTGGAGGGGCTCGGCGCGACGAGGTTGCGCAAGGTGGAGGAACCGGGGGGTACGTGGTGGCTGCTGGCCGATCCGGAGGGCAACGAGTTCTGCGTGCAGTAACGCAGCCGGGGCGTTCCGTTGCCTGCGGGAGCCCTGCACGGGCTGCGCCGCAGGCTGGAGAGCGCCATCGCAAACGCCGGAGCTTCTCTCTCGGACGTCTCCTTGGTGGTGAACTGCCACCTCCACTTCGACCTCTGCGGGGGCAACAGATTGCTGGGTGGCAAGCCGATCCTGGTGCAGGACGTGGAGCTGGCCGCCGCGCGTCAAGGCGACTACACCGTCGACGCGCTCGTCGACTTCCCCGGTGCAACATACAAGGAGATCTCTGGAGAAGCAGAGGTCTGGCCGGGAGTATGGATCACCCAACCCCTGGCCACACCGACGGTCATCAGTCGCTGGTAGTCCGGCAAAGCGACGGCACCGTCATTGGTCGAACAAATCCGCCGGTTTGGGGAGGTTCCGTGCTGCTGGCCGGGCCATTCGGACCGTTCCTTGGCAGTGAGCGGAAGTGAGTCCGCGCACTGGCGCGCCCCGAACGGTCTTGGGCGCACTGGTCGTCCGCTTTCACCTCCGGGCGGCGACACGGATCCTGTCCGTGGTCCGGTCCCGGAAGGGCGGAGTCCCTCACGACCTGGCCAGATGGGTGCGGTCAGTGGCGACGGGGAGGCCCTGAACCATCTCGCTGGTGGAGCAGGGGCCCCGCACGCCGGCACCGCACCCGGTGTCCCAGCTCGCCCAGTCAGGCTAGCCCGACCAACCCGGCCCACCCCAAGCCCATCAACCGACCGTCACACGATCGAGCTAAACGACCTCGCGCATACTCCCAGCCAAGCAGCTGCCAACCCCCTGGATTCCTTAGAAGCGTACGTCTAATGACTACAGGACACGCGCCGAGGCACGGTCGGCCACGGCAACTCGCTCGCTCTGCGTAGTTCCTGTGCGTATGCCCCTGCCGGGGTGTCCGCCGCACCCCGAACCCCGACCGTCCGCGCAGGTCAGGGCCGTACGCCCGGAAGCGGATCTCCCTAGGGTTGTGGCATGCCCACCCCACCCATATATGCCCTCGTCGCCACGGACCTGGACGGCACGCTGCTGCGCCGCGACGACACCGTGAGCCCCCGCTCCCGCGCCGCACTCGCCCGGGCCGCCGCGGCAGGAGCGCGGCACATCGTGGTCACCGGACGGCCCGTGCCCGGCATACGGGACCTGCTCGCGCGGCTGGAATACCGGGGTCCGGTGGTCTGCGGGCAGGGCGCGCAGCTGTACGACGCCGGGGCCGGGCAGATCATTCGCGCGGCGACCCTGGACCGGGACCTGGCCGACACCGCGCTCGGCAAGATCGAGGCCCAGGTCGGGCCGGTCTTCGCGGCCGTGGACCAGGACGGAACCGACGGGCGGACTCTGATCGAGCCGGGGTACCTGATGCCCCACCCCGCATTGCCCGCCGTACGGGTCGGCCACCGCGAGGAACTATGGGCGGCGCCGATCATCAAGGTCCTCGTCCGCCACCCCGACCTGACGGACGACGCACTCGCGGACGCGGCCCGCGCGGTTGTCGGCGACCTGGCGACCGTCACCCTGTCCGGCCCCGGCACCGTCGAACTCCAGCCGTACGGCGTCGACAAGGGCACCGGGCTGGCCCTGGCCGCCGAGACCCTGGGGGTGGATCCGGCGGCCACGATCGCCTTCGGCGACATGCCCAACGACCTGCCGATGTTCCGCCGGTCCGGGCACGGCGTCGCGATGGCCAACGCCCACCCCGAGCTGAAGGCGGCAGCGGACGAGGTGACGCTGACGAACGAGGGGAACGGGGTCGCGGTGGTGCTGGAGCGGCTGTTCGACTGATCCCGGCCGTGCGCATGCTCCCGTCCGTGCGCATGCTCCCGGCGGCGCCCATGCTCCCGGGCGCCCCGTTCCTGCTCGGCAGCAGCCGTACCGACGGCAACACCGAGGAGCTCGCCCGGCTCGCCGCCGAGCAGCTGCCGCCCGGGACCGAGCAGCGCTGGCTGAACCTGAACGAGCTGACACTCCCCGACTTCGAGGACCTGCGGCACGAGGGCGACGGCGGCTACCGCGCGCCCACCGGGAACGCCGCCACCCTGCTGGACGCGACGCTCGTCGCCCGTCGCGATCGCTCGCTGCGGCGCAGGGAACTCGACGAGGTGATCATTCGGTGAGCATGGGCGTGTTTGACCTGACCCTTGTTGACAGTCCGTCGTCAAAAGTCGAACAATGTTCAGGCGGAAACGGAACGTGCCGTGTCGTGCCGTTCCAGCTGTTCGCACCGTTCGTGCCGTACGTGCCACGACGAGCCGATCGGGGGACGGCTCGCCCGGCCGACGGCGCGGGCGGACCCGGCGAAAGCCCGCCCGCTCAGGCCGTGATGTCCTTCGCCGTGAAGCGCGCCCAGGCCGCCGAGCCGAACACCGCCGCGTACATCCCCTGCAGCCCCAGGTTCTTGACGATCTCGTCCCAGTAGACGGGATCGCGCAGCAGGTCCGCGAAGGACATCCAGTAGTGCGGGAAGAGATACGGATGGATGCCGCTCAACTGCGGGATCGTGTCCAGGATCTGTACGGTGATCAGCACCCCGACCGTCGCGGCCATCGCCGCGATCCCGCTGCCGGCGAGCGTCGAGACGAACAGCCCGAGCGCCGCGAACCCGATGAGTGACGCCGCCACCGTCACCGCGATCAGGCCGGCCCGCAGCAGCCCCTCGCCGACGCCGATCCGGGTCCCGGAGATCGTCGTGACCTCCCCGACCGGGAAGAGCAGCGCCCCGACGGCGAGCGCCGATATCGCCACGACGAGGGTCGCGGTCAGGCAGAACGCGAGGGTGGCGGTGTACTTGGTGAGCAGCAGCCGGGTCCGGCCCGCGGGTGCGACCAGCAGATAGCGCAGGGTGCCCGCACTGGCCTCGCCAGCGATCGCGTCGCCCGCGACGACGCCGACGGTCAGCGGCAGGAAGACCGGAAGCGTCACCGCGAGGGCTGCGAACACCAGGAACAGGCCGTTGTTGGTCACCTGGGAGAGGAACGCCGGTCCCCCGGCGGGCGAGCCGTCGCTCGTCTGGATCCTCACCGCGATCCCGATCAGTACGGGGACGGCGGCCAGCACCCCGAGCAGCGCGAGCGTGCGCCCGCGGCGCAGGGTCGTGGCCAGTTCGGAGCGGAGGATCCCGAACGTCCACAGCGGGTTGCGGGAGCGGCCCGCCCGTACGGGTGCGACTTCAGCCTGCGACATCGAAACCCTCTCCGGTGAGTGCGACGAAGGCGTCCTCCAGCGAGGCCCGCTCGACGCCGAAGGACCGTACGCGTACACCGCCGTGGACCAGCGCCCCGCTCAGGTCGGCGAGCTCGACCTCGCGCGGCGGGGGTTCGGCGGTGACCCGGTCGCCGTCGACGGTGACGCCGGTGACGCCGTGTTCCTTGAGGATACGGGCGGCGTCGGCGGGGTCGGGGGTGGTGACGGCGAGCCGGCCGCGGGTGCCGGCCGCGAGGTCGGCGACCGGCCCCTGGGTGATCAGCCGCCCCCGGGCCATGACCGCGGCGTGCGTGCAGACCTGTTCGATCTCGTCGAGGAGGTGGGAGGAGAGGAAGACGGTGGTACCGTCCGCCGCCAGTTCCCGGACCAGGGTGCGGATCTCGCGCATGCCCTGCGGGTCGAGTCCGTTGGTCGGCTCGTCCAGGACGAGGAGGCGGCGCGGCTGCAGCAGGGCGGCGGCGAGCCCGAGGCGCTGCTTCATGCCCAGCGAGTACGCCTTCGCCTTCTTGCCCGCCGCGGCGGCGAGCCCCACCCGGTCCAGGGCGGCGGCGACCCGGGCGTGGCGGGTGCGCGGATCGGCGGTCGGGTCGGCGGAGTCGTACCGTACGAGGTTGTCCCGGCCGGTCAGGAACGCGTACAGCGCGGGTCCTTCGATCAGCGTTCCGACCTGCGGGAGTACGGTGCGGGCAGCGCCCGGCATGGGGTCGCCGAGGATCCGGGCGGTGCCGGACGTCGGGGCGATCAGCCCCATCAGCATCCGGATCGTGGTGGTCTTCCCGGAGCCGTTGGGCCCGAGGAAGCCGAAGACGCTGCCTTCGGGGACGCTGAGGTCGAGTCCGTCGACAGCGAGTTGGCCGCCGCGGTACCGCTTGGTGAGACCCCGGGTCTCGATCACGGCCGTTCCGGTCCGGGGCACCACCAAGGACTCGGTCACGGCACCGGGCTCTGTCATGCGCAACTCCCCCATGGTTCGGGTAACGGAACGCCCCGCCGTACGGAGGGTACGGCGGGGCGGTGGTGCGGTGGTGCGGTGCGGGAAGGACGGGGACGTCAGTTGGCGGCGCTGTCGGCTGCCTTGACGAGCGCGTCCTTGGTGACCGCACCGACGTAGACCTTGCCGTCGTCCGTCATCAGGGCGTTGACCAGGCGGGTCTTGAAGACCGTTCCGGAGCCGAACTTTCCGGTGACCTTGTCGCCGAACGAGTCCAGGAACTGCTGGGCTGCGGGCGGAACATCCGCGTTCTTCTCCGCAGTGGGGAGTCCCTTGGCGCCCGGTGACTCGATCGCGTAGATCGCGCCCCAGCCCTCGCCGATGACCTTCGCGCCCTCGCCGCCGGCGAACCCGTCCAGGCCGGTCAGGCCCTCCGGCCCCTTCTCGACGTTCTTCTCCGCCTGCTTCTCCGCCTGCTTCTCCGCCTTCGCCTCGTCCGCCTCGGTCACCTTGGTGCCCTTGGGCGGGGTGAACGTGAACGAGGACGCTGCGGGCCTCGCGAAGTCGACGCTGGTGAACCCGGCGTCGATCACCGCCTTGCCGCCGCCGCTCGGGGAGAGGGTGAACTTCAGCGGTACGCCGTTCTTCGCGTCGACCGCGACGGTGATCGCGCCGATCGTCGAGCCACCCTGCTTGGGCTTGATGACCAGCCTGTACGCATCACGCCCGGCGACCTGCGCCGTGCCGTCGACCGTGACGGAGGTGGTGGAGTCCGCCGCCTTCAGCGCCTGCTCGGCCAGCGCCCTCGGTGTGGTCGGCACGCCCTCCGGGGTGGTGTGCCCCTCGTGCTTCTCGGCGTCCGGGGCCTTGTCGGTGGTCGCGTGGTACGCCTCGTCGGACTTGCTGTCGTATGCCCAGAGCTGGTCCCCGTTGCGGATCACGCTGTACTCGGCGGCGCTGTCCAGAATGGAGACGCGCTGCTTGTCGGGGCCGTCGGCGGCCACCCGCAGCGTGTGCGTGCCGGAGGCGAGCTCCGTCAGCCTGTCCTTCGGGGCGGCGCTCGAACCGCCCTGCTCGCCGCCGGCGCTCCGGGCGAACGACTCGGCCAGGCCGCCCAGCGACGGGATGCCGAGGTCGGTGCTGACCCGCACCGTGCCGGAGAGCTGCTGGGTGTCCGAGGCCGCGATCTTCTCGATGAGCTGCTGTGCGCTGATCTTCGGCAGCTCGGGGTCACCGGAGTCCGCGAGCGCCGGGACCAGACCGATCGTCGCGGCCGCCACCCCCGCCACCGCGACCGGGACAACGTAGCGGGCCGCCTTTCTGCGGGCGGCCGTGGTGCTCGTGACGCTGCCGGTCGTCTCTGCGCTGTCGTTCGGTGCCATGTGTGCCCTACCTCCGTGGTCGGCGGCTTCCGTCCGGATGCACTCGTCCACTCCATGCCGCCGTTCTCACCCGATGTGGTCAGGAGTGGTTGTTCTCCATCTGACCAAAATCACCGGACGGAATCATCAGCCTGCGGACGCAACTGCGCATACCTCTTCGGTATGACACAACACGGTCGTCCCTCCCCCCGACCCGTAGGGGTCGGACCGGCGAACGCCGCCGGGGCTTCCGCACGAAAGGCCCTAGCCCGCGCGGTGCACCACGGCGTCGCACAGCTCTTCCAGTGCGGCCTTCGCGTAGCACTCGGGAAGCGGCTTCAAGGCCGCCCGTGCCTCCTCCGCGTACCGGACGGTGTCGCGCCGGGCCTGCTCCAGCGCCGGGTGCGCCCGCAGCCGGCAGAGCGCCTCGGCCAGCCGGTCGTCGTCACTCAGGTCGCCGTCCAGCAGCTCAAGGAGATCCAGGTCGTCCGGCTTGCCGCCGGCCGCCGCCTGCGCCCGCAGGTGCAGGACAGGAAGCGTCGGGATTCCTTCGCGCAGATCGGTGCCGGGGGTCTTGCCGGACTCGTGGCTGTCGGAGGCGATGTCGAGCACGTCGTCGGCGAGTTGGAAGGCGACGCCGAGCCGTTCCCCGTACTGGGTGAGGATGTCCACGGCGAACTCGTCGGCGCCGGCCATCATCGCGCCGAACCGGCAGGCCACGGCGATCAGCGAGCCGGTCTTGCCGCGCATCACGTCGAGGTAGTGGTCGACCGGGTCGCGGCCGTCGCGCGGGCCCGCGGTCTCCAGGATCTGTCCGGTGACCAGGCGTTCGAACGCCTCGGCCTGGATGCGTACTGCCTCCGGGCCGAGGTCGGCCAGGATGTGCGAGGCGCGCGCGAAGAGGAAGTCGCCGGTCAGCACGGCCACCGAGTTGCCCCAGCGGGTGTTGGCGCTGTCGACGCCGCGGCGTACGTCCGCCTCGTCCATCACGTCGTCGTGGTAGAGCGTCGCGAGATGCGTCAGCTCGACGACCACGGCGGACGGCACGACACCCGGCGCGTCCGCGTCGCCGAACTGGGACGCCAGCATCGCCAGCAACGGCCGGAAACGCTTGCCCCCGGCCCGTACGAGATGCTGCGCGGCCTCTGTGATGAACGGGACGTCGCTCTTGGTGGCATCCAGCAGCCCCGCCTCGACAGCGGCCAAACCGGTCTGGACATCGGCCTCAAGAGCCTGGTCCCGCACGCTCAGTCCGAACGGCCCGACGACGGTCACGAGGGGATCTCCTGTCTGCTGACGATCACACGGAATGTCGATGTGTCGCTGTCATCACTCAAGTCAGCGTATCCGGTCCCGTTTGGATCACCGTGGGCGCCTTCCCGCCGCCGCCGGTATGTTCGTGATCAGCTCATACGATCAGGAGTAGCCCCTTTGTCCCACAGCACTGCCGTCCGCGATCCGACAGAGCCGCCATCCGCCGATGACCACGTCTTTTTCGGCCGGCCACGGGGCTGATGACCCTGTCCGGCCCAGCGGTCCGGGAGCGGTTCTCGTTCCTCGGCACGCAGGCCGTCCCGGTCCTCCATTTCGCCGGCACGGCGGTGAACCGCCACCGTGGCGAACGGCACCGTGACGCCGGCCGGTGTGGCCGGCATCGCGGCCGGCCCCTGGCTCAGGCGCACCATGCACCCCGTCCACTGAAATACCGCCATGCACATCCGGACCAGGTTCCCGTACGGCACCTCCCATGAAAACGTCCGCATCCCGCTGCCGGACGGCACACTGCTGTACGCGCGGATCTGGCGGCCGGTCACCGACGGCCCCGTGCCGGCGCTTCTGGAGTACCTGCCGTACCGGCTGAGCGACTGGACGGCGCCGCGCGACTGGCAGCGCCACCCCTGGTACGCCGGCCACGGCTACACCTCCGTACGCGTGGGCGTCCGCGGGCACGGCAACAGCGAGGGGATGCCGGGCGACGAGTACGACGCGACCGAGCTCGCCGACGGGGTCGCCGTCATCCACTGGCTGGCCGAGCAGAAGTGGTGCTCGGGCCGGGTCGGCATGTTCGGCATCTCCTGGGGCGGCTTCAACTCGCTCCAGATCGCCGCGCTCGCCCCGGAGCCGCTGAAGGCGATCGTCACCGTCTGAGATCATGCGGGACGTGTGCCGGGACTTCGAGGCGGAACCCAAGGAGTTCAACGGCCAACGCGACCACGTGCACTACCGCCCAAGGTCGCCGTGTCCAAGCCCGTCAACAGCCTCAAGTGCTCCGCCCGCCACCTGCGACGCGAACACACCGAGATCATGAACCGGACCATCATGCACGGACACCTGTGGTCGCCGTCCCACTTCTCCGCCTCCTGCGGCGGCGCTCCACTCGCGGCCATCCGCCAGTACATCGTGCAGCAACAACGTCCGCTCCGATCTGCGGGTCAGAGCAACCCAGAGATGCGTTTCATCCCCGGCCTGAAGGCCGAGGCTTTCACGCAACATGATCGGTAACGTGTCCCCCAAGCGACCTGGAAAGCGAGGCAGCAACAGATGCCCGAGCAGAGCAGCCCGCTCGATCTGGCCGAGGGCGACCCCTTCGGTCCGCACAACCTTCCGTACGGGGTGTTCTCCACCCACGACCACCCCGAGGACCGCCGGGTCGGCGTCCGCATCGGCAACCACGTGCTGGACGCCGGAGCCGCGGCGCACGCGCTCGGCTCGCCCTACGCCCAGCTTCTCGCCCAGCCGGACCTGACCGCGCTGCTGTCGGCGGGCCGCACGGCGTGGCGGGACGTCCGGCGGGCGTTGACCGCGTGGGTGACGGTCCCGGCGCACCGCCCGGACATCGAGCCGCTGCTGCACCCGGTCGGGTCGGTGACGCTCCATATGCCGTACGCGGTCGCGGACTACGTCGACTTCTACGCCAGCGAGAACCACGCCACCAACGTCGGAAAGATCTTCCGGCCGGATGGCGTCGCACTGACGCCGAACTGGAAGCACCTCCCGATCGGTTACCACGGCCGGTCCGGCACCGTCGTCGTCTCCGGCACGGATGTGGTGCGCCCCTCCGGCCAGCGCAAGGCGCCCTCCGACGCCGCCCCGGTCTTCGGCCCCTCGGTCAAGCTGGACATCGAGGCCGAGGTCGGCTTCGTGGTGGGTGTCCCCTCGGAGCAGGGGCGGCCGGTCGCGCTCGGCGAGTTCCGCGACCATGTTTTCGGTCTCTCGCTGCTCAACGACTGGTCGGCGCGGGACATCCAGGCGTGGGAGTACGTCCCCCTGGGCCCGTTCCTCGGCAAATCCTTCGCCACGTCCGTATCGGCGTGGGTGACGCCGCTCGAAGCCCTGGAAGCTGCCCGGATCGCCCCGCCCGCCCGGGACTTCCCGCTGCTCCCCTACCTCGACGACACGGGCGAGGAGGAGCCCGGCGGCCTCGACCTGCGGATCGCGGTCGCGATCAACGGGCAGCTGGTCGCCGAGCCGCCGTTCGCCACCATGTACTGGACGGCGGCCCAGATGCTGGCCCACATGACGGTGAACGGCGCCTCGCTGCGCACCGGCGACCTGTACGGCTCCGGCACGGTCAGCGGCGCCGAGCCCGGACAGCGCGGCTCGCTCCTGGAACTCACCTGGAACGGCAGCGAACCCCTGGAACTCCCCGAGGGCAAGCGGACCTTCCTGGAGGACGGCGACACGGTGACGATGACCGCCTGGGCGCCGGGACCGGACGGCACACGGATCGGTCTCGGTGAGGTGACGGGGCGGATCGTGCCCACGCCATGACGCCGCCCGCGCTCACTCTCCCCGAGGAGCTTCTGCTGCTGGCGCTGGACCCACGCCGCGGAAAGGGGGCGGCGGGGGCGGCGGGGGTGTGACGGTCAGCGACGTGTGAGGCGTTCACACGTTCGGGGGAGCCTCACCGGGTTCCCGGCGGATACGCTGGAAAGTCCCGCGAGACTCCGACGCATGGGAGCACTGATGAGCGTCGAACCCGAGGCCCCCGAGCCGCGGTGGGCGGTTCCGCCCGTGGGCGGCTGGACCGCCGATGACCTGGACCGGCTTCCGAATCTGCCTCCGCACACGGAGCTGATCGACGGGAGCCTGGTTTTCGTGAGTCCGCAGACCCTCTTTCATACGCGAGCGGTCAGCTTCTTCGAGTGGCAGCTGCAGTCGCTGGTGCCCCCCGAGCTGGAGGTCGTGCGCGAGTTCACCATCGACATCGACCGCTACAACCGGCCCGAACCCGATGTGATCGTCGTCGACGGCGAGATCGTCCAGGACCCGGACCAGACCCGTTTCCCCGCCGAGTCGGTGCAGCTGGCGATCGAGGTCGTGTCTCCGGAGTCGCGGTCGCGGGACCGGGAGACCAAGCCGGTGAAGTACGCCCGGGTCAAGATCCCGCACTTCTGGCGGGTGGAGAACCAGGGCGGCCGAGCCGTGGTCTACGTCTTCGAGCTGGAGCCGGCCACCGGCGCCTACACCTCCACCGGCATCTTCCACGACCGGATGAAGGTCTCCGTGCCCTTTCCGGTCGACCTCGATCTCACCGCGATCACCGCCCGGCGCCGGGCGGCCGACCCCGAGTAGTCGGGCCCCGCCGCCCGGCCCGGCACTCACTCGTACTCGGGCGGTTCCTCGTCCCAGCCGAACTCCGGGTCTGCGTCCGGGGCCACCGGCGGTCCCGGAACCGGGGCCGGAACCGGGGCCGATTCCGGAACGTGGTGCGGGTCCGGAACCGGGGCCGGGTCCGGAACGTGGTGCGGGTCCGGAACCGGGGCCGGGTCCGGAACGTGGTGCGGGTCCGGAACGTGGTGCGGGTCCGGTGCGGGTCCCGCGTCCGGCGCCTCGGGCCCTGCGTCCCCGAACGACCCCAGCACCTCCAGCACCCCTTCCCCGTACGTCGCCAGCTTCTTCTCGCCGAAACCGCCGACGCCGCCCAGCTCGACCAGGGAAGCCGGCCGCACCGTCGCGATCTCGCGCAGCGTCGCGTCGTGGAAGATGACGTACGCCGGGACGCCCTGGTCCTTCGCCCGGGTGCCGCGCCAGGCCCGCAGCGCCTCGAAGACCGGTACGGCCTCCGGGGCCAGTTCGGCGACGGCCGCCGAGGTCTTCGCCTTGCGTTCGCCCTTCGAGGAGCGCGACGCGGGCTTCGCCGCCTCCTTGCGCAGCCGTACCTCGCGCTCGCGGCCGAGCACCGAGCCGCTGTCCTCCGTCAGCACCAGCGTGCCGTACTCGCCCTCGACCTCCAGCAGGCCCTGGGCCAGCAACTGCCGGACCACGCCCCGCCATTCCGCCTCGGACAGCTCCTCGCCGATGCCGAAGACCGACAGCTGGTCGTGGTCGAACTGGATGACCTTCGCGGTCTTGCGGCCCAGCAGGATGTCGATGATCTGGCCGGCGCCGAACTTCTGGCGGCGCTCACGCTTCAGCCGGACCACGGTGGACAGCAGCTTCTGCGCGGCCACCGTGCCGTCCCAGGTCTCGGGCGGGGTGAGGCAGGTGTCGCAGTTGCCGCAGGCCGCGGTCTGCGGCTCCTGGCCGAAGTACGTGAGCAGCCGGGCGCGGCGGCAGTCGGCGGTTTCGCACAGGGCGAGCATCGCGTCGAGGTGGGCGGCCGCGCGGCGGCGGAACGCCTCGTCGCCGTCGCCGCCCTGGATCATCTTGCGCTGCTGGACGACGTCCTGGAGGCCGTACGCCATCCAGGCCGTGGACGGCAGCCCGTCGCGGCCCGCGCGGCCGGTCTCCTGGTAGTAGCCCTCGACCGACTTCGGCAGGTCGAGGTGGGCGACGAACCGTACGTCCGGCTTGTCGATGCCCATGCCGAACGCGATCGTCGCCACGACGACCAGACCGTCCTCGCGCAGGAACCGCGCCTGGTGGCGCGCACGCGTCCCGGCATCCAGACCCGCGTGGTACGGAACCGCCTCGATGCCGTTGCGGCAGAGATACTCGGCGGTCTTCTCCGTCGAGTTGCGCGACAGGCAGTAGACGATGCCGACGTCCCCGGCGTGCTCCTCCTTCAGGAAGGAGAGCAGCTGCTTCTTCGGGTCGGACTTCGGCACGATCCGGTACTGGATGTTGGGCCGGTCGAAGCTGGCGACGAATTGCTTCGCGTCGGGCATGCCCAGACGCTGGGTGATCTCCTGGTGCGTGGCGTTCGTCGCCGTGGCCGTCAGGGCGATCCGGGGCACGTCGGGCCAGCGCTCGCCGAGCACGGACAGGGCCAGATAGTCCGGCCGGAAGTCGTGGCCCCACTGGGCGACGCAGTGCGCCTCGTCGATGGCGAAGACGGAGATCTTTCCGCGGGCGAGCAGCTGGAGGGTGGAGTCCAGGCGGAGCCGCTCCGGCGCCAGGTACAGCAGGTCGAGCTCACCGGCGAGGAATTCCGCTTCCATGACCCGGCGCTCGTCGAAGTCCTGCGTGGAGTTGATGAACCCGGCGCGCACACCGAGCGCCCGCAGCGCGTCGACCTGGTCCTGCATGAGCGCGATCAGCGGTGAGACGACGATGCCCGTACCGGGTCTGACCAGGGCCGGGATCTGGTAGCAGAGGGACTTTCCGCCACCGGTGGGCATGAGGACGACGGCGTCACCGCCCGCCACCACGTGGTCGACGACCGCTTCCTGTTCGCCGCGGAACGTCTCGTACCCGAACACCCGGTGCAGCGTCTGCTGCGCTTCGGTCTCGGCGCTCTCGGTCACATCCATGGTCCCGCCCGTCCCGCTCATCGCTCTGTCCCCCGGGGTCCGTCCCGTTCTGTCCTGCGCCGTCCCCTGCCACGATAAGCGCCGCCGGTGACAACGCCCGCCACGCTTGACAGACCACACTGCCTGCCGGTCCCGGAAAAGCCGATCGCCGGCCGGGCTCGGAATCGAGCCCGCCCGGCGATCGGGAGCAGAACGGCAACCGGGACACCGGTCGGCCGCTCCGCGTCACCTCACGAACACTCCCGCCTGGCTCGCCAGGTCGAGGAAGTACTGCGGGGCCAGGCCCAGCACCAGCGTGACGGCGACGCCGACCGCGATCGTCGTCATCGTCAGCGGGGACGGGACGGCGACCGTCGGGCCGTCCGCCTTCGGCTCGCTGAAGAACATGAGCACGATGACCCGGATGTAGAAGAACGCGGCAATGGCGGACGAAATCACACCGACCACGACCAGGCCGCCCGCGCCGCCCTCCGCCGCCGCCTTGAAGACCGCGAACTTTCCGGCGAAGCCGGAGGTCAGCGGGATACCGGCGAAGGCCAGCAGATACACCGCGAAGACCGCGGCAACCAACGGCGAGCGCCGGCCCAGCCCGGCCCACTTCGACAGGTGGGTCGCCTCGCCACCCGCGTCGCGCACCAGCGTGACGACGGCGAATGCGCCGACCGTCACGAAGGAGTACGCGCCCAGGTAGAAGAGCACCGAGGAGATGCCGCTGGGGGTCGTCGCGATGACACCGGCGAGGATGAAGCCGGCGTGCGCGATGGACGAGTAGGCCAGCAGCCGCTTGATGTCGGTCTGGGTGATGGCGACGATCGCACCGCCCAGCATCGTGACGATCGCGACGGCCCACAGGACCGGCCGCCAGTCCCAGCTGAGGCCCGGCAGCACCACGTACAGCAGGCGCAGCAGCGCACCGAACGCGGCGACCTTCGTGGCCGCGGCCATGAAGCCGGTGACCGGGGTCGGGGCGCCCTGATAGACGTCCGGGGTCCACATGTGGAACGGGACGGCGCCGACCTTGAAGAGCAGCCCGGTCAGGATCATCGCGCCGCCGATCAGCAGCAGCACGTCGTTGCCCATGGTGTCGGCGAGCGCCGGGTCGATCTGGGTGACGGAGCCGTCGACCACGTTGGCGATGGCCGCGTACGAGACGGAGCCCGCGTACCCGTACAGCAGGGCGATCCCGAAGAGCAGGAACGCCGACGAGAAGGCGCCGAGCAGGAAGTACTTCACCGCCGCCTCCTGCGACATCAGCCGCTTGCGGCGGGCGACGGCGCACAGCAGGTAGAGCGGGAGGGAGAAGACTTCCAGGGCCACGAAGAGCGTCAGCAGATCGTTGGCCGCCGGGAAGACCAGCATGCCCGCCACCGAGAAGAGGAGCAGCGGGAAGACCTCGGTGGTGGTGAAGCCCGCCTTGACCGCGGCCTGCTCGCTCTCGCTGCCGGGCACCGAGGCGGCCTGTGCGGCGAACGAGTCGACGCGGTTGCCGTGCGACTCGGGGTCGAGCCGCCGCTCGGCGAAGGTGAAGACGGCGACCAGCGACGTCAGCAGGATGGTGCCCTGCAGGAACAGGGCGGGTCCGTCGACGGCGATGGCACCCATCGCGGCGATGTGCGCCTTCGTCGTGCCGTACCCACCGGCCGCGAGGCCGATGACCGCGGCGAACGCGGCGGCGAGGGCGATGACGGTCAGGAAGACCTGTGTGTAGTAGCGGGCCCGGCGCGGCACGAAGGCCTCGACGAGTACGCCGACGACGGCGACACCGATCACAATGAGGACCGGGGTCAGCTGGGCGTACTCGATGACCGGCGCCTTGAACTTCTCGTCCGGGGCGGCCGCTGTCACCCCGCCCGCCATTGTCCACAGGCTGTGGACAGCTGTTGCGCTCACTTGGCGGCCTCCACCTCAGGCTGGGGGTCCTTCTTGTGTACGTCCGACATGGTGTGCTGCACCGCCGGGTTGACGATCTCCGTGAGCGGCTTCGGATAGACGCCCAGGAAGATCAGCAGCGCGATGAGCGGGAGGACCACCACCAGCTCCCGGACCTTCAGGTCGGGCATGCCCCGGACCTCGGCCTTCACCGGGCCGGTCATCGTCCGCTGGTAGAGGACGAGGACATAGAGCGCGGCGAGCACGATGCCGGTGGTGGCGATGATGCCGGCCGCCGGGTATGCACTGAACGTGCCGACCAGGACCAGGAATTCGCTGACGAACGGGGAGAGGCCGGGGAGCGACAGGGTGGCGAGCCCGCCGATCAGGAACGTGCCGGCCAGCACCGGCGCCACCTTCTGCACCCCGCCGTAGTCGGCGATGAGCCGCGAACCGCGCCGGGTGATCAGGAAGCCGGCCACCAGCATCAGCGCTGCCGTCGAGATGCCGTGGTTGACCATGTAGAGCGTGGCGCCCGACTGGCCCTGGCTGGTCATCGCGAAGATGCCCAGGATGATGAAGCCGAAGTGCGAGATCGACGCGTAGGCGATCAGGCGCTTGATGTCGCGCTGGCCGACGGCGAGCAGCGCCCCGTACACGATGCTGATCAGCGCGAGGACCAGGATCACCGGCGTCGCCCACTTGCTGGCCTCCGGGAACAGCTGGAGGCAGAAGCGGAGCATCGCGAAGGTGCCGACCTTGTCGACGACCGCGGTGATCAGGACGGCGACCGGGGAGGTCGCCTCGCCCATGGCGTTGGGCAGCCAGGTGTGCAGCGGCCAGAGCGGGGCCTTCACCGCAAAGGCGAAGAAGAACCCGAGGAACAGCCAGCGTTCGGTGCCGGTCGCCATGGAGAGCGAGCCGCCCGCGCGGGCCTCGGCGATCTCGGAGAGCGAGAAGGTGCCCGCGACAACGTACAGGCCGATGACGGCGGCCAGCATGATGAGCCCGCCGACCAGGTTGTAGAGGAGGAACTTGACCGCGGCGTACGAGCGTTGCGCCGCGGCGTTCTCGTCGCTGCCGGAGTGTGCCCGGTCCCCGAAGCCGCCGATGAGGAAGTACATCGGGATGAGCATGGCTTCGAAGAGGATGTAGAAGACGAAGACGTCGGTGGCCTCGAAGGAGAGGATCACCATCGCTTCGACCATCAGGATCAGGGCGAAGAAGCCCTGGGTGGGACGCCAGCGCGAGGACTTCGTCTCCAGGGGATCGGCGTCGTTCCAGCCGGCCAGGATGACGAACGGGATCAGCAGGGCGGTGAGCGCCAGGAGCGCCACCCCGATGCCGTCCACACCCAGTTCGTATCGGACGCCGAAGTCCTTGATCCAGGCGTGCGATTCGGTGAGCTGGTAGCGGGCGCCGCCGGGCTCGAAGCGGGCAAGCACGATGCCCGCCAGCACGAGGGTGGCCAGCGAGAAGAGCAGCGCCAGCCATTTGGCGGCGGTGCGCCGGGCGGCCGGGACGGCGGCGGTGGCGATCGCGCCGATCGCCGGGAGCGCCGCCGTCGCTGTCAGGAGGGGAAAGGACATGGTGATCAGACCGCCCTCATCAGCAGGGTCGCGGCGATGACGATCGCCGTACCGCCGAACATCGAGACCGCGTAGGAGCGGGCGTAGCCGTTCTGCAGCTTGCGCAGCCGGCTGGAGAGCCCGCCCATCGATGCGGCCGTGCCGTTGACCACGCCGTCGACCAGGGTGTGGTCGACGTACACCAGGGAGCGGGTGAGGTGCTCGCCGCCGCGGACCAGGACCACGTGGTTGAAGTCGTCCTGGAGGAGATCACGGCGGGCGGCCCGGGTGAGCAGCGAGCCGCGCGGGGCGACCACCGGGACCGGTCCGCGCCCGTACATCGCCCAGGCGATGGCGACGCCGATGACGAGCACCACCATGGTGGCGGCGGTGACCGTCATGGCGCTGACGGGGGAGTCTCCGTGAGTGTGTCCGGTGACCGGCTCCAGCCAGTTCAGGAAGCGGTCGCCGATGGAGAAGAACCCTCCGGCGAAGACCGAACCGAACGCCAGGACGATCATGGGGATGGTCATCGACTTCGGGGACTCGTGCGGGTGCGGATCGTGGCCCTCGGCGTCGGGCTGCCAGCGCTTCTCGCCGAAGAACGTCAGCAGCATCACGCGCGTCATGTAGAACGCGGTGATCGCGGCGCCCAGCAGCGTGACGGCGCCGAGGATCCAGCCCTCGGTGCCGCCCTTGGCGAACGCCGCCTCGATGATCTTGTCCTTGGAGAAGAAGCCGGAAAGTCCGGGGAAGCCGATGATCGCCAGATAGCCGAGGCCGAAGGTGATGAAGGTGACCGGCATGTACGTCCGCAGGCCGCCGAACTTCCGCATGTCGACCTCGTCGTTCATGCCGTGCATGACCGAACCGGCGCCGAGGAAGAGCCCGGCCTTGAAGAAACCGTGCGTCACCAGGTGCATGATCGCGAAGACATAGCCGATCGGGCCGAGCCCGGCGGCCAGGATCATGTAGCCGATCTGCGACATCGTCGACCCGGCGAGGGCCTTCTTGATGTCGTCCTTCGCGCAACCGACGATCGCACCGAACAGGAGCGTGACGCCACCGACGACCACGACGACCACCTGCGCGTCCGGGGCTGCGTTGAAGATCGCGCCGGAACGGACGATCAGGTAGACGCCCGCGGTCACCATGGTGGCGGCGTGGATGAGGGCCGAGACCGGGGTCGGGCCCTCCATCGCGTCACCGAGCCAGGACTGCAGCGGCACCTGGGCCGACTTGCCGCAGGCGGCGAGCAGCAGCATCAGGCCGATCGCCGTCAGCTTGCCCTCGCCGGTCTCCCCGGTCGAGGCCAGGACAGGGCCGAAGGCGAACGTGCCGAACGTGGTGAACATCAGCATGATCGCGATCGACAGGCCCATGTCGCCGACCCGGTTGACCAGGAACGCCTTCTTGGCGGCGGTGGCCGCGCTGGGCTTGTGCTGCCAGAAGCCGATCAGCAGGTACGACGCCAGACCGACGCCCTCCCACCCGACGTACAGCAGCAGGTAGTTGTCGGCGATGACCAGCAGGAGCATCGCGGCGAGGAACAGGTTCAGATAGCCGAAGAAACGGCGCCGGCGCTCGTCGTGCTCCATGTAGCCGATCGAGTAGATGTGGATCAGGGTGCCCACACCGGTGATCAGCAGCACGAACGTCATCGACAACTGGTCGAGCTGGAAGGCCACATCGGCCTGGAAGCCCTCGACCGGGATCCAGCTGAACAGCTTCTGGTGCATCGCCCGGTCCTTGACGCCCTCTCCGAGCATGTCGAGGAAGAGCACCGCGCCGATGACGAACGACGCGGCGGCGAGCAGGGTGCCGAGCCAGTGGCCGGAGCGGTCCAGTCGTCGGCCGCCGCAGAGCAGCACGGCCGCTCCGAGCAGGGGCGCCGCGACGAGCAGCGCAATGAGGTTGTCCACGATTCAGCGTCCCCTTACAGCTTCATCAGGCTGGCGTCGTCGACCGAGGCCGAGTGGCGGGAACGGAACAGCGACACGATGATCGCGAGCCCGACCACGACCTCGGCGGCGGCGACGACCATCGTGAAGAAGGCGATGATCTGGCCGTCGAGGTTGCCGTGCATCCGGGAGAAGGTGACGAACGCGAGGTTGCAGGCGTTGAGCATCAGCTCCACGCACATGAACACCACGATCGCGTTCCGCCTGATCAGCACCCCGGACGCGCCGATGGTGAACAGCAGGGCGGCGAGATAGAGGTAGTTGACCGGGTTCACTTGGTGACCTCCTCTTCGTCCTGGTCACGGCCGAGCCGCTCCTCGGAGCGCTGCTCCAGCGCCTTGAGGTCGGCCAGCGACTCGTTCGACACGTCGCGGATCTGGCCGCGCTGCCGCAGCGTCTGCATGACGGTGAGCTCGGACGGGGTGCCGTCCGGGAGCAGACCGGCGATGTCGACGGCGTTGTGCCGGGCGTAGACACCGGGGGCGGGCAGCGGCGGCAGGTGCTTGCCGCGTACCCGCTCCTCCGACATCTCCCGCTGGGTCTTGGCCCGTTCCGTGCGCTCCCGGTGGGTGAGCACCATCGCGCCGACCGTCGCCGTGATCAGCAGGGCGCCGGTGATCTCGAAGGCGAAGACGTACTTGGTGAAGATGAGGCTGGCCAGCCCCTCGACGTTTCCGCCGTGCGCGGCGTTCGCGGTACCGAGTCCGTTGAAGCTGTTCAGCGAGGCGTGGCCGATGCTCGCGATCAGCAGGACGCCGAAGCCGAGTCCGCAGCCCGCGGCCAGCCAGCGCTGGCCCTTGAGGGTCTCCTTCAGCGAGTCCGCCGCCGTGACACCGACGAGCATGACCACGAAGAGGAACAGCATCATGATCGCGCCGGTGTAGACGACGATCTGGACGACGCCGAGGAAGTAGGCGCCGTTGGCCAGGTAGAACACCGCCAGGACGATCATGGTCCCGGCGAGGCTCAGCGCGCTGTGCACGGCTTTCTTCATCAGCACGGTGGACAGCGCGCCAATCACGGCGACCGTGCCGAGCACCCAGAACTGGACGGCCTCGCCGATCGATGTGGTGGAGGCCGCTGCGGCCAGGCCGGTCATGCGTCCACCTCCTCGTCCTTGGCCGCCTGCTCCTTGGACTCGCCCTTGGAGATGGCGACCTGACGCTCCGCGCCCGGCGCCGCCTCGGTGACCAGTCCCCGGTAGTAGTCCTGCTCGTCCATGCCCGGGAAGATCGCGTGTGGAGTGTCGACCATGCCCTCCTCCAGACCCGCGAGCAGCTCGTCCTTGGTGTAGATGAGGCTTTCGCGGGTGGTGTTGGCGAGCTCGAACTCATTGGTCATCGTGAGCGCCCGGGTCGGGCACGCCTCGATGCAGAGTCCGCAGAGAATGCAGCGCGCGTAGTTGATCTGGTAGACGCGGCCGTAGCGCTCACCCGGGGAGTAGCGCTCCTCGTCGGTGTTGTCCGCGCCCTCCACATAGATGGCATCAGCGGGACAGGCCCAGGCGCACAGCTCGCAGCCGACGCACTTCTCCAGCCCGTCCGGGTGACGGTTGAGCTGGTGCCTGCCGTGGAAGCGCGGCGCCGTCACCTTCTGCTGTTCGGGGTACTGCTCGGTCAGCCGCTTCTTGAACATGGCCTTGAAGGTCACGCCGAAGCCGGCCACAGGATTCTGGAACTTGTCCCCAGTGGACTCCGATGGCTCAGACACCGTCAGCCTCCTTTCCGTCACTCGGACTTCCACCAATCTGACTGCCGTCACCCTGAGTGTCCGGCCCGCCACTGACAACGAGCTCCCGCTCGTGCCGTGGCCTGCGGCGCGGTACCGGCGGCAGGGTCTGTCCTGGCAGCGGCGGCACCGGGAATCCGCCCGCCATCGGGTCGAACTCCGGCTCGGGTCCGGCTTCCGTCCCGGTCTCCCCGGCCGCCTTGGCCGAGCGGTCCCGGAAGATGTCGGCGACGAAGGAGATCAGCAGGATCGCGATCACGGCCCCGGCGACGTACAGCACGATCTTCGAGAAGTCGTAGCCCTCGTTGCGCAGCGCCCGCACGGTTGCGACCAGCATCAGCCAGACCACGGAGACCGGGATCAGGACCTTCCAGCCGAGCTTCATCAGCTGGTCGTAGCGGACGCGGGGCAGCGTGCCGCGCAGCCAGATGAAGAAGAACAGCAGCAGCTGGACCTTGAGGACGAACCAGAGCATCGGCCACCAGCCGTGGTTCGCGCCCTCCCAGAAGGTGCTGATCGGCCACGGGGCCCGCCAGCCGCCCAGGAACAGCGTCGTGGAGACGGCGGAGACGGTGACCATGTTGACGTACTCGGCGAGCATGAACATCGCGAACTTGATCGACGAGTACTCGGTGTTGAAGCCGCCGACGAGGTCGCCCTCGGACTCCGGCATGTCGAACGGGGCGCGGTTGGTCTCACCGACCATCGTGACGATGTAGATGATGAACGAGACCGGCAGCAGGATGATGAACCAGCGATCCTGCTGCGCCTCCACGATCTTCGAGGTCGACATCGACCCGGAGTAGAGGAAGACGGAGGCGAACGCGGCGCCCATCGCGATCTCGTACGAGATCATCTGCGCGCAGGAGCGCAATCCGCCGAGCAGCGGGTACGTCGATCCGGAGGACCAGCCGGCCAGCACGATGCCGTAGATCCCGACCGAAGCGACCGCGAGGACGTAGAGCATCGCGATCGGCAGGTCGGTGAGCTGCATCGCCGTACGGTGGCCGAAGATCGAGACCTCGTTGCCGGACGGCCCGAACGGGATCACGGCGATCGCCATGAACGCCGGTACGGCGGCGACGATCGGCGCGAGGACGTAGACGACCTTGTCCGCCCGCTTGACGATGACGTCTTCCTTCAGCATCAGCTTGATGCCGTCGGCGAGCGACTGGAGCATGCCCCAGGGGCCGTGCCGGTTGGGGCCGATGCGCAGCTGCATCCAGGCGACGACCTTGCGCTCCCACACGATGGAGAAGAGCACGGTCACCATCAGGAACGCGAAGCAGAACACCGCCTTGATGACGACGAGCCACCAGGGGTCGGTGCCGAACATCGACAGATCCTCGGCGGCGAGTACGGCACGCTCGGGTGCCGCGGCCAGTTGAGCGAGGGCAGTCACGCTCGCACCTCCGGTGTGACGTCGGGAGTACCCGGTGCGGCGGGGCCGATCCGGACCAGACCGCCGGGGTGGGCGCCGGTGTCGGCCGGTACGCCCCGCCCGACGGAGTTCAGCGGCACCCAGACCACCCGGTCCGGCATGTCGGTGACCTGCAGCGGGAGTTCGACGCTGCCGGACGGTCCGGTGACGGCCAGCAGATCGCCGTCCTTCACACCCGTCTCGGCGGCGGTGACGGCGGAGAGCCGGGCCACCGCGGCGTGCCGAGTTCCGGCCAGCGCCGCGTCGCCCTCCTGGAGCCGCCCCTGGTCGAGCAGCAGCCGGTGGCCCGCGAGGACCGCCTCACCGTCGCCGGGCCGCGGCAGCGGCTGCGCCGACCCGTGCGGGTCGGCGGCGTGCGTACCGGTCCAGCCGCCGAGCCGGTCCAGCTCACGGCGCACGGACTTCAGATCCGGCAGCGCGAAGTGACTGGGTTCATCAGCGCCTCCGGCGCGGGCGAGCGCGTCGGCGAGCATGTGCAGCACCCGGGCATCGGCCGGCGCGAGTGTCCGCGTCATCTGCTCGGGCTTCAGCGCCGCCTCGAACATCCGGGCCCTGCCCTCCCAGTTGAGGAAGGTGCCGGGCTTCTCGGCCACCGCGGCGACCGGGAAGACGACGTCGGCCCGCTCGGTGATCTCGCTGGGCCGCAGCTCCAGCGAGACGAGGAAGCCGACCTGGTCCAGCGCCTCCAGGGCGCGGGCCGGGTCCGGCAGATCGGCAGTCTCCACGCCGGCGACGAGCAGCGCGCCCAGTTCGCCGGTGGCGGCGGCCTCGACGATCTGGCCGGTGTCGCGGCCGAACCGGGAGGGGAGTTCGGCGACGCCCCACACGGCCGCCACCTCGTCCCTGGCACGCGGGTCGGTGGCCGGGCGGCCGCCGGGCAGCAGCGACGGGAGCGCGCCCGCCTCCACCGCACCGCGCTCGCCGGCCCGGCGCGGGATCCACACCAGCCGGGCCCCGGTCGCGGTGGCCGCCCGTACCGCGGCGGTCAGCCCGCCCGGTACTCCGGCCAGCCGCTCGCCCACCACGATCACGGCGCCCTCGCCGCGCAGCGCCTCGGCCGCCGCGGCTCCGTCGCCGTCGAGTCCGACGCCGCCCGCGATCGCGTCCAGCCACTCGGTCTCGGTGCCGGGCGCGGCGGGCAGCAGCGTGCCGCCCGCCTTCTCCAGACCGCGGGTGGCGTGCGAGGCGACGGCGAAGGTGCGCTGGCCGTGCTTGCGGTGGGCCTTGCGCAGCCGCAGGAAGACGCCGGGCGCCTCCTCCTCGGACTCGAAGCCGACCAGCAGGACGGTCGGGGCCTTCTCCAGCGAGGTGTACGTGATTCCGCTGCCGTCCAGGTCGCGTCCGCGACCGGCGACGCGGGCGGCCAGGAAGTCGGCCTCCTCGCTGCTGTGCACCCGGGCCCGGAAGTCGATGTCGTTCGTATCGAGGGCGATCCGGGCGAACTTGCTGTACGCGTACGCGTCCTCGACGGTCAGCCGGCCGCCGGTGAGGACGCCGGTCCTGCCGCGTGCGGCGGCGAGCCCGGCGGCCGCGGTAGCCAGTGCCTCGGGCCAGCTCGCCGGTTCGAGGACACCGTCCGCGTTCCGTACCAGCGGCGTGGTGAGCCGGTCCCGCTGCTGCGCGTAACGGAACCCGAAGCGGCCCTTGTCGCAGACCCACTCCTCGTTGACCTCGGGGTCGTTGGCGGCGAGCCGCCGCATGACCTTGCCGCGCCGGTGATCGGTGCGGGTCGCGCAGCCGCCCGCGCAGTGCTCGCACACCGACGGCGACGACACCAGGTCGAAGGGGCGGGAGCGGAACCGGTACGCCGCCGAGGTGAGCGCGCCGACCGGGCAGATCTGGATGGTGTTGCCGGAGAAGTACGACTCGAACGGGTCGCCCTCGCCCGTGCCGACCTGCTGGAGCGCGCCGCGCTCGATCAGCTCGATCATCGGGTCGCCCGCCACCTGGTTGGAGAACCGGGTGCAGCGCGCGCAGAGCACACACCGCTCACGGTCCAGCAGCACCTGGGTGGAGATCGCGACGGGCTTCTCGTACGTCCGTTTCTTCCCGTCGAACCGGGAGTCCGGGTCGCCGTGCGACATCGCCTGGTTCTGCAGCGGGCACTCGCCGCCCTTGTCGCAGACCGGGCAGTCCAGCGGGTGGTTGATGAGCAGCAGCTCCATCACCCCGCGCTGCGCCTTGTCGGCGACCGGCGAGGTGAGCTGCGACTTGACCACCATGCCGTCGGTGCACGTGATGGTGCAGGACGCCATCGGCTTGCGCTGGCCCTCGACCTCGACGATGCACTGGCGGCAGGCGCCGGCCGGGTCGAGGAGCGGGTGGTCGCAGAAGCGCGGGATCTCGATGCCGAGGAGTTCGGCGGCGCGGATGACCAGGGTGCCCTTGGGCACGCTGATCTCGATGCCGTCGATCGTCAGCGTGACAAGGTCCTCGGGCGGGACCGCCGCCTCGCCGCCCCCGGAGGGCGCACTTGTGGTGACTGTCATGCGTTCACCCCCTGGTGAGCGTTCTTGTCGTCGGCCCAGGCGGTCGACTTGGCGGGATCGAAGGGGCAGCCCCTGCCGGTGATGTGCCGCTCGTACTCCTCGCGGAAGTACTTCAGCGAGGAGAAGATCGGCGAGGCGGCGCCGTCGCCGAGGGCGCAGAAGGACTTGCCGTTGATGTTGTCGGCGATGTCGTTCAGCTTGTCGAGGTCGGCCATCTGCCCCTTGCCGGCTTCGATGTCGCGGAGCAACTGGACGAGCCAGTAGGTACCTTCACGGCATGGCGTGCACTTGCCGCAGGACTCATGGGCGTAGAACTCGGTCCATCGGGTGACGGCCCGCACGACGCAGGTCGTCTCGTCGAAGCACTGGAGCGCCTTGGTGCCGAGCATGGAACCGGCGGCGCCGACGCCCTCGTAGTCGAGGGGCACATCGAGGTGCTCGTCGGTGAACATCGGGGTGGAGGAGCCGCCCGGGGTCCAGAACTTCAGCCGGTGGCCGGCGCGCATGCCGCCGCTCATGTCGAGCAGCTGGCGCAGCGTGATGCCGAGCGGGGCCTCGTACTGTCCTGGGCTGGCGACGTGCCCGCTGAGCGAGTACAGCGTGAAGCCCGGGGACTTCTCGCTGCCCATCGACTTGAACCAGTCCTTGCCCTTGTTCAGGATCGCGGGAACCGAGGCGATGGACTCGACGTTGTTCACCACAGTGGGGCAGGCGTACAGACCGGCGACCGCGGGGAAGGGGGGCCGCAGCCGGGGCTGGCCGCGTCGCCCTTCGAGCGAGTCGAGCAGTGCGGTCTCCTCACCACAGATGTACGCGCCCGCGCCCGCGTGCACGGTGAGCTCCAGGTCGAGCCCCGAGCCCCGGATGCTCGTCCCGAGGTAGCCCGCCTCATACGCCTCGCGTACGGCCTCGTGCAGGCGCCGCAGCACGGGGACGACTTCACCGCGCAGATAGATGAAGGCATGCGAGGAGCGGATCGCGTAGCAGGCGATCACGATGCCTTCGATGAGGCTGTGCGGGTTGGCGAAGAGGAGCGGGATGTCCTTGCAGGTCCCGGGCTCCGACTCGTCGGCGTTGACCACCAGGTAGTGCGGCTTGCCGTCGCCCTGCGGGATGAACTGCCACTTCATGCCGGTGGGGAAGCCCGCGCCGCCGCGGCCGCGCAGGCCGGAGTCCTTGACGTACGCGATGAGGTCGTCCGGAGACATGGCGAGGGCCTTGCGCAGCCCCTCGTAGCCGCCGTGCCGCTTGTACGTGTCCAGGGTCCAGGACTCGGGCTCGTCCCAGAAGGCGGAGAGGACGGGCGAGAGCAGCTTCTCGGGGCTGGCCCCGCTGCCGTTGCCGCCCCCGTCGTTGATTTCGGCTGCCAACGTCATCACTCCCCCTCCTTTGCTGCGGGACCGGCCGAGTGGTCCGGGTCCTGCGGGGCGTCGGTGCGGGCCGACTCGCCGCGCGGGGCGACGACCTTCGGGTGCAGCTCCTCGCCCTTCGCCAGCCGGAGGCCGACGAGCGAGGCGGGGCCCGCTCCGCCGGTCGCCTCGACGGCGCCTGGGCGCTGGTCGGGGAAGCCGGCCAGGATCCGCGCGGTCTCCTTGTACGAGCAGAGCGGGGCGCCGCGGGTGGGTTCGACGGTGCGCCCGGCGATCAGGTCGTCGACGAGCTGCGTCGCGCTCTCGGGCGTCTGGTTGTCGAAGAACTCCCAGTTGACCATCACCACGGGGGCGAAGTCGCAGGCCGCGTTGCACTCGATGTGTTCGAGGGTGACCTTGCCGTCCTCGGTCGTCTCGTTGTTGCCGACGCCGAGATGCTGCTTGAGCTGGTCGAAGATGGCGTCGCCGCCCATCACCGCACACAGCGTGTTGGTGCAGACACCCACCTGGTAGTCGCCGCTCGGCTTGCGCCGGTACATCGTGTAGAAGGTGGCGACCGCGGTGACCTCGGCGGTGGTGAGGCCGAGCAGTTCGGCGCAGAGTGCCATGCCGGTACGGGAGACGTATCCCTCCTCGGACTGCACCAGGTGCAGCAGCGGCAGCAGCGCGGAGCGGCTGTCGGGGTAGCGGGCGATCACCCCCTTCGCATCCGCTTCGAGCCTGGCGCGCACCTCGGCCGGGTAGGCGGGGGCGGGGAGCTGCGGCATCCCCAGACTGACTTCCTGACGTGCTTCGGTCACCGGTCGACGCCTCCCATCACGGGGTCGATGGACGCGACGGCGACGATGACATCGGCGACCTGGCCGCCCTCGCACATCGCCGCCATGGCCTGCAGATTGGTGAAGGACGGGTCGCGGAAGTGGACCCGGTAGGGGCGGGTTCCGCCGTCCGAGACGACGTGTACGCCGAGCTCGCCCTTGGGCGATTCGACGGCGGTGTACGTCTGTCCGGCCGGGACCCGGAAGCCCTCGGTCACCAGCTTGAAGTGGTGGATCAGGGCCTCCATGGAGGTCCCCATGATCTTCTTGATGTGGTCGAGCGAGTTGCCGAGCCCGTCGGGTCCCAGCGCGAGCTGAGCGGGCCAGGCGATCTTCTTGTCGGCGACCATGACCGGTCCGGGGGCGAGCCGGTCGATGCACTGCTCGATGATCCGCAGCGACTGCCGCATCTCTTCCAGACGGATGAGGAAGCGGCCGTAGGCGTCGCAGCTGTCGGCGGTGGGGACGTCGAATTCGTAGGTCTCGTAGCCGCAGTAGGGATCGGTCTTGCGCAGGTCGTGCGGGAGTCCGGCGGAGCGCAGGATCGGGCCGGTGGCGCCGAGCGCCATGCAGCCGGTCAGGTCGAGATAGCCGACGTCCTGCATGCGGGCCTTGAAGATGGGGTTGCCGGTGGCGAGCTTGTCGTACTCCGGCAAGTTCTTCTTCATGGTTTTCACGAACTCGCGCAGCTGGTCGACCGCGCCCGGCGGCAGGTCCTGGGCGAGTCCGCCGGGCCGGACGAACGCGTGGTTCATCCGGAGCCCGGTGATCAGCTCGAAGAGATCGAGAACGAGTTCACGATCGCGGAACCCGTAGATCATGATCGTGGTCGCGCCGAGTTCCATGCCGCCCGTGGCGATGCACACCAGGTGCGAGGAGATCCGGTTGAGCTCCATCAGGAGCACGCGCAGGACCGTCGCCCGGTCGGGGATCTGGTCCTCGATGCCGAGGAGCTTCTCGACGCCCAGGCAGTACGCCGTCTCGTTGAAGAACGGCGTCAGGTAGTCCATGCGCGTGACGAACGTGGTGCCCTGCGTCCAGTTCCGGAATTCGAGGTTCTTCTCGATGCCGGTGTGGAGGTAGCCGATGCCGCAGCGGGCCTCGGTGACGGTCTCGCCGTCGATCTCCAGGATCAGCCGCAGGACGCCGTGCGTGGACGGGTGCTGGGGACCCATGTTGACGATGATGCGCTCGTCGTCGGACTTGACCGCCGACTCGGCAACCTCGTCCCAGTCGCCGCCGGTGACTGTATATACAGTCCCCTCGGTCGTGGCCCTGGCATTCGAGAGGTGCGTCCCGGAGGGACCCGATGAGGGGTGGTGGCCGGGCGACGGGTGGGCATGGGGAGTAGTCATCAGGAGTACGACCTCCGCTGGTCCGGAGCCGGGATCTGGGCGCCCTTGTACTCGATGGCGATGCCACCGAGCGGGTAGTCCTTGCGCTGCGGGAAGCCCTGCCAGTCGTCCGGCATCATGATCCGGGTGAGGGCCGGGTGCCCGTCGAAGACGAGCCCGAAGAAGTCGTAGGTCTCGCGCTCGTGCCAGTCGTTGGTCGGATAGACCGCGACGAGCGACGGGATGTGCGGGTCGCTGTCCGGGGCAGAGACCTCCAGCCGGATCAGCCGGCCGTGGGTGATCGACCGCAGATGGTAGACGGCGTGCAGCTCGCGGCCCTTGTCGCCGAGGAAGTGGACACCGCTCACCCCGGTACAGAGCTCGAAGCGCAGGGCCGGGTCGTCGCGCAGGGTTCGAGCCACGGCGAGCAGGTGCTCACGGGCGATGTGGAAGGTGAGCTCACCGCGGTCGACGACGGTCTTCTCGATGGCGTTGTCGGGAAGCAGATCCTGCTCCTCCAGTGCCCCTTCGAGCTCGTCGGCCACCTCGTCGAACCAGCCGCCGTACGGCCGGGACGTGGCGCCCGGCAGCGTCACCGTACGGACGAGACCGCCGTAGCCGGAGGTGTCGCCGCCGTTGTTGGCGCCGAACATGCCCTTGCGTACGCCGATGACCTCGCCGGTCTCGTCGCGCGGCGCGGGTACGCCGTTGTTGTTCTGCTCGTCGCTCACCGCAGCAGCCCCTTCATCTCGATCAGGGGAAGCGCCTTGAGTGCCGCGTCCTCCGCCTCGCGGGCGGCCTCCTCCGCGTTGACCCCGAGCTTGGAGCCCTGGATCTTCTGGTGGAGCTTGAGAATGGCGTCCAACAGCATCTCGGGGCGCGGCGGGCAGCCCGGCAAATAGATGTCGACCGGGACAATATGATCAACACCCTGCACAATGGCGTAATTGTTGAACATCCCACCCGAGGATGCGCAAACCCCCATGGAGATAACCCACTTGGGGTTCGGCATCTGGTCGTAGACCTGCCGCAGGACGGGCGCCATCTTCTGGCTGACCCGCCCCGCCACGATCATCAGATCCGCCTGCCGCGGCGATCCGCGGAAGACCTCCATCCCGAATCGGGCCAGGTCGTAGCGCCCGGCTCCGGTCGTCATCATCTCGATGGCGCAGCAGGCGAGACCGAACGTGGCAGGGAAGACGGAGGATTTCCGCACCCAGCCGGCCGCCTGCTCGACAGTGGTCAGCACGAAGCCGCTGGGCAGCTTCTCTTCGAGTCCCATGGTGTGCCCCTCAGCCCCTCAGTCCCATTCCAGGCCGCCGCGACGCCATACATACGCATAGGCGACGAAGACGGTGAGCACGAAGAGCAGCATCTCGACGAGCCCGAAGATCCCCAGGGCGTCGAAGGTGACCGCCCAGGGATAGAGGAAGACGATCTCGATGTCGAAGACGATGAAGAGCATCGCCGTCAGGTAGTACTTGATGGGGAAGCGGCCGCCTCCGGCTGGAGTGGGGGTGGGTTCAATACCGCACTCGTACGCTTCGAGCTTTGCTCGGTTGTACCGCTTCGGGCCGATAAGCGTGGCCATGACCACGGAGAAGATCGCAAACCCTGCCCCGAGGGCGCCGAGCACGAGGATGGGCGCGTAGGCATTCACGCTCCTCGCTCCTTCCAGTCGTCCTTGACCGTTGGACCGCATCGGGCGACCAGCTCGCCACCTCACCAAGATCGTGCACATGTGAGGCAGTTCACAAGCCCGACTGCCCCGCATCCTATGCCTGCAGTCCTGTGATCTGCGACACGGGGTGCTACACCGACTTTGTGATCTCCACCACCCGGCGAAGGATCATGAAGCCGGATGAGGAGTGATCTTCGTACGCAAAGCGGCCGCGCGACCACGAGACGTGACATCTGGTGTTGTTGTTGCTGGTCAAGGCGATGCTCCTCTAACAATCAGACTCCTCGACCAGCAAATTGGCAATGGACGGCAGAGGGGTGATAAGAGGGCCCACCCCACTCCGGGGTCACCCGCGCGAGGGGCTCACGAGGAGCGATGTGGACGCGTGCGCACATTCACGATCTTCCGGACGAAACGGCGCCCGCCGCGCCGGCCGCCGTGCTGCCCACCGCGCCGGCCACCCCGCCGTCGACGCCGCCGCGCGCGCCGACCGCTCGCATGCCCACTACGCAACAGTCATGCTGTGACCTGCGTCACCACGCCAGGCCTTCAATAAAAGCGGGCTTGGCCATCGGTGTGAACGGATGGTAAGCGGCGGGCAATTCGGGCGAATTACTGAAAGCCCGTGATCACAGCGGTGATCACGCATGACCGATTTGCCCGTTACGGCGTCAATAAGGGCCACCGGAAAGCGGATTCACAGATTCCGAACGTAACTGTGTCGCAACACACGTTTCTTGAAGGGAACCCAGGAGCCCTGATAGCGCTAGTACTCATGTCCCTCACCGCTCACATACCCAGCCACCGGAAGCCCCGTCGAAGCGCCCCGAAATCGGCGCTGCGGGCCGGAGTTGCCGGTGGCGTCCTCAGCACCATCGCGGTCGCAGGCGCTGCCGGTCCGGCCCAGGCCGAGCCGGTGACCCAGACCATCGAGATGCCCACCCTCACCTCCGGGCTCTCCACCGCCGTCGCCGCGTCCGCCGAGGCCACGCAGCAGGTCGCCCTGGACCTGGAGACGCAGGCCCAGGAGGACGCCGCAGCCACCAGCGCGGCCAAGGCCGCCACGAAGGCCAAGGCCGAGGCGGTCCGCAAGGCAGAGGCCAAGCAGAAGGCAGAGGCCAAGCAGAAGGCAGAGGCGGCCGCCAAGGCCAAGGCGGAGGCCGCCCTGCGCGCCTCCCGCTCCGAGGCCCGTACGACGCTCAGCGCATCCGGCTCCACTGCCGTGGCCTCCTCGTCGAGCGCCACCGGCTCCGCCGCGTCCGTCATCGCGTTCGTCAAGGCCCAGGTCGGCGACGCGTACGTGTCCGGCGGCACCGGCCCCAACTCCTGGGACTGTTCCGGCCTGGTCCAGGCCGCGTTCCGCACGGTGGGCGTCGACCTGCCGCGCGTCTCGCAGGCCCAGTCGACCGCCGGCACCCAGGTCTCGCTGAGCAACCTCCAGCCGGGCGACATCCTGTACTGGGGCGGCGCGGGCTCCGCGTACCACGTCGGCGTCTACGTGGGCGGCGGCCAGTTCGTCGGTGCGCAGAATTCCAGCACCGGTGTGGTGCAGCGCCCGCTGAGCTACGACCCGCCGTCGGGCGCGGTCCGCGTTCTCTGATTCACAAGCGCGCGAACACGGCGAAGGGCCGTCACTCCCCCGCTCGGGAGCGACGGCCCTTCGTCGTGGAACGGTGTGCCCGGTGGTGTCGCCGGCGCCCCGGTACCTTTTCCGTTCCCGGATCCGCCTGCGCACGCAGGCCCGGTCGGGGTAGCGGAAGGGCTACTACTGACCCGGCCGGGGCGCCGCTCGCCCCCGGCTCCGTGCAGCAGGACAACGGGCTCAATGCCTCACACGCATCACAGAGATCGCCGGCGCCTCGCCCATGAACTGAGCGAGGATGCGAACGGGAGTGGTGGTCAGGCCTTCGGGGCCACCTTCGAGAGGCCGTTGATGATGCGGTCCATCGCGTCGCCGCCCGTCGGGTCGGTGAGGTTGGCGAGCATCTTCAGCGTGAACTTCATCAGCAGCGGGTGCGTCAGACCGCGCTGGGTGGCGATCTTCATGACCTTCGGGTTGCCGATCAGCTTCACGAAGGCGCGGCCCATCGTGTAGTAGCCGCCGTAGGTCTCCTTGAGGATCTTCGGGTAGTTGTGCAGCGCCAGTTCGCGCTGGGCGGGCGTCGCACGGGCATGGGCCTGGACGATGACGTCCGCGGCGATCTGGCCCGACTCCATGGCGTACGCGATGCCTTCGCCGTTGAACGGGTTGACCATGCCGCCCGCGTCACCGACGAGCAGCAGCCCCTTGGTGTAGTGCGGCTGGCGGTTGAACGCCATGGGGAGCGCGGCGCCGCGGATCGGCATCGTCATGTTCTCCGGGGTGTAGCCCCAGTCCTCCGGCATGGACGCGCACCACGCCTTGAGGACCTCGCGCCAGTCCAGCTCCTTGAAGGCGGACGATGAGTTGAGGATGCCGAGGCCGACGTTGGACGTGCCGTCGCCCATGCCGAAGATCCAGCCGTAGCCGGGCAGCAGCCGGTCCTGGGGACCGCGCCGGTCCCACAGCTCCAGCCAGGACTCCAGGTAGTCGTCGTCGTGGCGCGGGGAGGTGAAGTACGTACGGACCGCGACGCCCATCGGGCGGTCCTCGCGGCGGTGCAGGCCCATGGCGAGCGACAGCCGGGTGGAGTTGCCGTCGGCGGCGACGACGAGCGGGGCGTGGAAGGTGACCGGGGTCTTCTCCTCGCCGAGCTTCGCGTTCACGCCGGTGATGCGGCCGGTGCGCTCGTCGATGATCGGGGCGCCGACGTTGCACCGCTCGTACAGCTGGGCGCCCGCCTTCTGCGCCTGGCGGGCCAGCTGCTCGTCGAAGTCGTCGCGCTTGCGGACCAGTCCGTAGTCCGGGTACGAGGCGAGATCCGGCCAGTCCAGCTGCAGCCGGACGCCGCCGCCGATGATGCGCAGACCCTTGTTGCGCAGCCAGCCGGCCTCTTCGGAGATGTCGATGCCCATGGCGACGAGCTGCTTGGTGGCGCGCGGGGTGAGACCGTCGCCGCAGACCTTCTCGCGCGGGAAGGCGGTCTTCTCCAGAAGGAGAACGTCGAGTCCGGCCTTGGCGAGGTAGTGCGCGGTCGTGGAGCCGGCTGGGCCTGCCCCGACGACGATCACATCCGCGCTGTGTTCGGAGAGGGGCTCGGTCACGGTCGGATCTCCCGAAGACTCGAAATCGCGTGCCGCGCGGCACCTGTCCCGTGCAGTCTATGGGGGGCCACCTGGAGCCGGAGGGCGGGTGGGTGCGGGTGAGTCGCGGCCGGCCCGGTCCGGATACCCGTTGCTCCCTCGCGGACGGTGCTGGCACGATCATCGTCCGTGACAGTCAAGAAGATCAACACCTTGCGCGGCTCCCTCATAGCCGCCACCCTCGCCCTGCTCTGCTCGGCGTTTCTCGTACTGCCCGCAAGCGCCGAAGCCTTTGACGACTGCCCGGCCGGGCAGCTCTGCCTGTACAGCGCGTCGGGCGGCGTCGGCGAGAAGCGGACCTTCACCCCGCAAGACGACGGACAGCGCTACGACGCCTCCTGGGACAACAGGACGCTCTCCGCCAAGAACAACACCGCCTACTGGGCCTGCGTGTACGTCGACACCGAGTACGGCGGACTGCTCCAGACGATCAAGCCGGGCAACTCCGACGAGTACGGCAGTGACCCGCGTTTCGCCGGAACCATCAGTTCCCACAAGCTGGTTCCGTCCCGGGCGCACTGCTTCACCGGGTACGAGCGCTGCCCCGACAACCGTGTCTGCACCTTCACCGAGCCGGCCGGCCGCGGGGCCATGACGGTCCACGTCCCTGCGACCGACCCGACCACGAAGAACTATGGCAACACGTACGGCGCCGAGGCCGCGCCCGTGTCCGTCTGGAACCGCACCAAACGGCACGTCTGCTTCTACCCGACCAAAACATTCACCGGCACCTGGACCGACCCGGCCTCCCCAGCCACGACCTACGGCGCCTATGTCGTGCTACGCGGCGACAGCACCACCGTCCCGGCCCCCTTCGCCGGAACCTTCCGCTCGCACGAACTCGTCAACGGAACCTCGGAGTGCCAGTAACCATGACCAGAGCCCTCACTCGTACCTGGGTGGCCGTGACCACAGCGCTGAGCACCCTCGCCCTCGCCGCCCCCACCGCCCCCGCCGCAGACGCGCCGCCGAGCCCGCTGGCCGCCAACTGGACGCAGGAGGCCCCTAGGACGCTCGCCCCCGGTGTCACCCACATCCGCTACACCGAGCGCGTCCTCGACAACCGGAGCCAGGGCCGGATCCTCAACATCGTGGAGATCGACCCGAACGCCGCCGCGCTCACCCTGGAAAGCGTCGTCGGCAAGGGCGACGGGCTGACCGAAACGGTCGCCGACCAGCTCGCCGGCGTCTCCTCGGTCGCCGCCCGCCATCCGTACGCGGGCGTCAACGGCGGCCTGTTCAAGTCCGGGCCCAAGCACCCCGACCACGTCCTGCCGGCCGACGCCGAGGGCACGACCCTGATGCACCTGGGCGTCTCGGCCACCGCCGGCGTCCTGCACAGCTCCAGCTGCTGGGTGAACGGCAACGGCAGCACCGGGGCGGTCCTCCAGTACGGCATCCCGTACATCACCAAGCTCCGTACGGACCTGAAGCTGACCGCCGCCTCCGGCGCGACCGTACGGATCGACGACATCAACCGGGATCCGGGCCTCGCCCGGGGCTGCGCACGCGACGCCGAGGACGTGGCCGTGACGGGCCAGTCCGGGCTCTACACCGACCCGGACGAGATCGTCCTGTTCACGGACGACTACGCGTTCCCCGTCCCCAAGCCCGGCATCGAGCCGAACATCACCGCTGACGACGACCCCGGCTTCGAGGTCGTTCTCGATGCGAACGGTGTCGTCACCGATGCCCGGGAGCGCCGGGGCGGCCAGGCTGCAGCCGAGCAGGTCCACGTGCCGGCCGGGGGCCGCATCCTGCAGGGCATCGGCGCTGGAGGGGAGTGGCTGCGCCGCAACCTCACTCGCGACGACCGCCCTGCGGTCGACCAGACGCTCCATGACGTGACGCTGGACCGGGACATACCGCTGGACAGCTCAGTCGACGTCGTGAGCTCCTTCCACCAGTTGCTGCGGGCCGGCACGATCCCTGCCGAACTACCCAACTCATGCAGCGGACAGGAAACCGGGGCCAACAGCACGACCCTGATCTGCACGGACTCCCGCACCGCGCTCGGCACCAACATAAAGGGCCACCCGGTGCTCATCACCCTCACCGGGAAGCCGCAGACCGACCCCTTGGTCACGCATGAGGACGGCGACTATCTCCAGGCGTTCGCGCGGCTGCTCGACTCGTCGGAGTTGGCGCTGGTCGACGTGCTCAACCTCGACGGCGGCGGCTCCACGACGCTCCTGACGGGTACGGCGGTGCAGACGCCGCCGACGGACGCCGGCAAGAATCCGGGCGGACCGAAGTACGTCCACCGGCGGGTCGCCGACGCGGTGTACACGGGTGTCGGCGGCTACGGCATGTACGCGAAGTAGGGCCTGGGGCTTCAGACAGCCTTGGAACCCCGGTGGAGCGCGACGATGCCGCCGGTGAGGTTCCGCCAGGCCACCGTCGACCAGCCGGCCTTCTGGAGCATGTCCGCGAGGGTCGGCTGGTCGGGCCAGGACTGAATGGACTCAGCGAGATAGACGTACGCGTCCGGGTTGGAGGAAACGGCTCGCGCCACCGGCGGCAGCGCGCGCATCAGATACTCCTCGTACACCGTGCGGAACGGCGCCCACGTCGGATGCGAGAACTCGCAGATCACGACACGACCGCCGGGCTTCGTCACCCGGTACAACTCGCGCAGCGCCGCCTCGGTGTCCTGGATGTTGCGCAGGCCGAAGGAGATCGTGACCGCATCGAAGACATCGTCACGGAAGGGCAGTTTCGTCCCGTCGCCCGCCGTGAACGGCATCCACGGGTGCCGCTTCTTGCCGACCTGGAGCATGCCGATCGAGAAGTCGCACGGCACGACGTAGGCCCCGGCGTGGGCGAACGGCTGCGAGGACGTCGCCGTGCCCGCGGCCAGGTCGAGGACCTTCTCCGCGGGGCGGGCGTGCACCGCCTTCGCTACTTCCTTGCGCCACAGCCGGGCCTGGCCGAGCGACAGCACATCGTTGGTGAGGTCGTAGTTCGCCGCCACGTCGTCGAACATCGAGGCGACTTCGTGCGGCTGCTTGTCCAGGGATGCTCGGGTCACCCACCCATTCAAGCAGCCCGGCCGCGGACGCCTCGCGCCGGTCGTGCGTCGGCGCCCGGAGCCGCTCGGAAGCCGGTTTCAACCTTTTGGGCGCGACGCCATTCGGTACAGGGAGCGCGAGCTGCTGCCGGTTTGCTGCACTGAAGTGAGTTGTGGTGAGCAGAAGTGAGTCCTGTCGGCGGGTTGGTGGGGTGGGAACGGAGGTTTTGGGGCCGAATGGGTGACCTTGGCGGCTGCTGCTCGTTGGGCTGGATGGCAGGTACCCGGCCTGGTGGGAGGGGTTGACGCGGTGGGTGGTTTGAGGAAGTTGGCCGGGTCCTTCGTGGTGCCTGGGCCTTGCGGGGTGGCGATCCGGGACCGTCTCAAGCACCTCACGCCCCAGGACGAGAAAGTCCTGCGTGCGGTCGGTGAGCATCAGGGTGCGCTCGCTTCCCGTGATCTCAAGGCTCGCTGCGCGGATGGTCTGGAGCACAGTGCGGACGCCTGGGCGTTGCGCAAGCGGGACCTGACGTCGCTGTCGTCGTCGCGGATCGCCGGTGCGATCACCACGGCCACACACGATCAATGGGCGCTCGCGCGCCGTTGCCAGGCAGCACACATCCAGACACTGGAAACCGGGATCAGAACGCTGCGGCACCGCCTGTCCCTCCCGATCGGTGAACCCGGAACGAAGCGGGCCGCAGGAGGCTACCGCTCCCGGAGTGAGTGGTTCCACAAGTCCCGCCGCCTCGCTGCACTGGAGGCACGGCATGCGGCCGTTGTCGCCGACCGGCAGGCCGGACGGGTTCGTGTGGTGCGGGGCGGCAAACGTCTCCTCAACACCCGCCACCACCTCACGCAGGCCCGGCTCACCGAAGACCAGTGGCGGGAACGCTGGGAGGCGGAACGCTGGTTCATCGCTGCCGACGGTGAGTCGGGGAAGCGGTTCGGGAACGAGACGATCCGTGTCACCCCGGACGGCGAGGTCAGCATCAAGCTGCCTGCCCCGCTCGCGCACCTGGCCAACGCCCAGCACGGCCGGTACGCCCTCACCTCCACCGTGGCGTTCGCGCACCGGGGCGCGGAGTGGGCCGACCACATCGCCGCGAACCGGGCCGTCGCCTACCGCATCCACCTCGATACGGAGCGCGACCGCTGGTACCTCACCGCATCCTGGCAACGCCCCGTCGTGAAGACCATCCCGCTGGAGACCGCCCGCGCCCGGGGCATGATCGGCGTCGACACCAACGCCGACCACTTCGCCGCCTACCGGCTCGACCGGCACGGCAACCCCGTGGGCGACCCGCACCGCTTCGGCTTCGACCTGTCCGGCACCGCCGATCACCGCGACGCTCAGATCCGCCACGCGCTGACCCGGCTGATCCACTGGGCCAAGCAGGCCGGTGTCGCCGCGATCGGCATCGAAGACCTCGACTTCACCACGGAGAAGACCCGGGAGAAGCACGGCCGCCGCAAGCGGTTCCGGCAGCTCATCTCCGGCATCCCGACCGGCAGGCTCAAGGCCCGGCTCGTCTCCATGGCCGCCGAACAGGGCCTTGCGATCGTCGCGGTCGACCCCGCCTACACCTCCCTGTGGGGTGCCCAGCACTGGCAGAAGCCACTGGTCACCTCCCACCGCACCATGTCCCATCACGATGCCGCCGGTATCGCGATCGGACGACGCGCCCTCGGACACCCGGTCCGGCGTCGGACGGCACCGCCCCCACACGACCGGAGTGATCGTGCGGGGCATCGGACCGCCCAGGCCGGACCAGGCACCCGAGGACGTGAAGGAACCCGCCCACCCACAACGGACCGGCCCCCTGGAGAGCCGTCACCGAACGGGAAGCGAAAGCGGGAACCCAGCGCATCCAACACCGTTCGGGATGCGCCCAGTACGCAGCAGTGGGTCCAGGACTCACTCATGCGCACTGGATAGGAACGGTGAGAGACCACCGAGAAACCGGAGAGGGGAACAGATGACCGCGGACCGCAGTCGGTTGCGACGCCGGAAACCGTCGACCGGCTCTGCGGGGCATACGGGCTGCACACGCGGGGCGAGGTCAACTGCCGCGTCGGCAGCACGGTCGTGGTGAACCTGAAGCGGTGGATGCAGGGGTCGCCGCAGTTCGGCGGGCCGCTCGCCGAGTACCGGGCGCTGATCATCAACCACGAGGTCGGGCACTGGCTGGGCCACGGGCACGAGACCTGCCCGGGACCGGGACACCCCGCGCCCGCGATGATGCAGCAGATCGACGGGTTGCGGGGGTGCGTCGCCAACGCCTGGCCGTACACGGCCACGGGCGGGTACCTAGGTGGCCCGTCCGTTCCCTGACGGGCTCCGGAGCGCCTACCGCCGCCGGTACACCAGCCGCCCGCCCAGCACCGTCGCGATGCACGGCCCCGCGCCCGCCGCACAGAGCGCGTCCTCGTCCTCTACGTCGAATACGGCGAGGTCGGCGCGGCCGCCGACGGTGAGCGGGCCGTGCACGGAGCCCGGCAGGTCGTAGCCCTCCGCGAACGGGTCCAGGCTCGGTTCACCGAGCAGGATGCCGGGGGCGCCCACGGGCGAGACCTCCGTCAGTCCCGAACGGTCCACGGCGGTGCGGACGACCGGGTCGTGGAACCGGCCCGCGAGATGCGTGGTGCCGTACCGCAGCATCTGCTGCAGTCCGCGCCGTACGCTGCCCGCCCGCCGCGTCGCGTCCATCCCGGCGGCCAGCCGCTCGAATTCCTCGCCCCACAGCGGCTGGTCGCCGAGCGCGTCCGCCTCGCGCGGGTCGGGGTGGTAGCAGCGGGTGAGCAGCCACAGCCCGTGCCACTGCCGCAGTCCCGGTGTGATGACGCCCGGCCAGGTACGGACCCGGGCCGTCGGACGGTCGGCGACGACCTCGTCGTACGGTCCGAGGGCGGCGATCCGGTCGCCGTCCACGGCGACCGCGCCCTGCGCGACGGCAGCCGCGCCGACCGGAAGAACCAGCGGCGCGGCGTGAACGGTTAGCAAGACAGCCTCAGTTGGCGCTGAGGAGCTTGAGCTCCGGGTGTGCGGTGCCGCCCTCGATCGCGGTGGACGAGATGTGCGAGACGACGCGCTCGTCGACCGGGTCGTTCGCCGGGTCGTCGTGGACGACGAGGTGCTCGTACGTCGTGGCGCGCTGCGCCGGGACCCGGCCCGCCTTGCGGATCAGGTCGATGATCTCCAGCCGGTTGGAGCGGTGCTTGGCACCGGCGGAGGAGACGACGTTCTCCTCCAGCATGATCGAGCCGAGGTCGTCGGCGCCGTAGTGCAGCGACAGCTGGCCGACCTCCTTGCCGGTGGTCAGCCAGGAGCCCTGGATGTGGGCGACGTTGTCGAGGAAGAGCCGGGCGATGGCGATCATCCGCAGGTACTCGAAGAGCGTGGCCTGCGTCCGGCCCTTCAGGTGGTTGTTCTCCGGCTGGTACGTGTACGGGATGAACGCGCGGAAGCCACCGGTCCGGTCCTGTACGTCGCGGATCATCCGCAGGTGCTCGATGCGCTCGGCGTTGGTCTCGCCGGTGCCCATCAGCATCGTGGAGGTGGACTCGACACCGAGCCGGTGCGCCGCCTCCATGATCTCCAGCCAGCGCTCGCCGGACTCCTTGAGCGGGGCGATCGCCTTGCGCGGCCGGGCCGGCAGCAGCTCGGCGCCGGCGCCCGCGAAGGAGTCGAGACCGGCAGCGTGGATCCGCTGGATGGCCTCCTCCACGGAGACCTTGGAGATCCGGGCCATGTGCTCGACCTCGGAGGCGCCCAGCGAGTGGATGACCAGCTGCGGGAACGCCTTCTTGATCGCGGAGAAGTGCTCCTCGTAGTACTCGACGCCGTAGTCCGGGTGGTGTCCGCCCTGGAACATGATCTGCGTGCCGCCGAGCTCGACGGTCTCCGCGCAGCGGCGCAGGATGTCGTCGAGGTCGCGGGACCAGCCCTTGGCGGTGTCCTTCGGCGCGGCGTAGAAGGCGCAGAACTTGCAGGCCGTGACGCACACGTTGGTGTAGTTGATGTTGCGCTCGATGATGTACGTCGCGATGTGCTCCGTACCGGCGTAGCGGCGTCGGCGCACGGCGTCGGCGGCCGCGCCCAGCGCGTGCAGGGGCGCCGACCGGTAGAGGTCGAGGGCCTCCTCCGGAGTGATCCGGCCGCCTTCGGCGGCTCGGTCGAGGATGGGCTGGAGGTCGGCCTTCTCGGTCACCGGGCTGTCACCTTTCGGCGGTTTTTCAACGGATCTACGGACCGGTTCAGCCTACGCCAGCCCCTCCCGGGGTCAGTTGCCGGACCGGGCGAGCGTGCCGTACGGAAGCCCCGCGCCCCGCTCCTCGGACCGGAAGCGGAGTGTGCCGTCTTCGGCGAGGGTGAAGGTGACGTCGGTCGTGGTGTCCGTGCAGAGCCCGGCGGTGCCGGGCCGGTCCGGGTCGGCGCGCTCCCGGAGCGTCAGTTCCTCGGCGGTGCCGGAGGAGAGCTTCGCGATGCTGTTGCAGCTGACGGTCACTCCGAGGGTGGAGAGGGTGGTGTTCATACGGACGACGTCCGTGCCCTTCTTCCCCTCGGTGAACACCGCGGTGAGGGTGCCGTGCGGCTGTCCGGTCGTCTTCTCGGTCAGCGGCCCCTTCCAGGTACCGACGAACGTCTTGGGCAGCGCGGTGACCCGGCCCGCACCGCCGGTGCCCTCGTCCGCCGGGGTCGGCGACCCGCTGGAGGACGTGGCAGGGGGTTGGGCGACGGTGCCGTGCTCGGCGTCGCTGTCACCGGTGCCCGGCAGCAGGTCGAAGAGGAGGGCGCTGCCGACGGTCACGGCGGCGAGCGCGCCCGCCACGGCGAGGGCGACGGTGCAGCTGAGCCTGCGGCCGCGGTTCCGGTCGGTGGGGCCGGGTCCGGAGTCGGCGCCGACGGTGACGGAGAACCGGGCGTCGGGGGTACGGGGGCCGGGCAGCCCGCCCGAGTTGTGGTCCCCGGCCTCGGCCGACGGGAACATCCGGGGCGGGTGGGTCGGCTCGACCGGCGGCCCGAACACTCCGAGCGCGCCGTTGCTGTCGGCGGAGCCGTGGGCGGTGAGGGAGGCGTTGCTGAACGGCACCGGTCCCGACTGCACGGGCCCGTCCTGCGGCTCCAGGTCCAGCAGCGCCACTGCCGAGCGGCTGACCTCGCGCACCAGCGGTCCGGGCAGCCAGCCCGCCGCCACCGCTGCCGCCGCCCCGCCGGGTACCAGCTGCCGGGCGAGCTCCGTCGGGGTGGGCCGTCGCGCCGGGTCCTTCGCCAGGCACGTGGCGATCACGTCCCGCAACTCGCCCTCGATCTCACCCAGCTCCGGCTCCTCGTGCACCACCTTGTAGAGGAGCACCGCCGAGGAGTCGCCGAGGAAGGGGGCGTCGCCCGTCGCCGCGTACGCGAGCACCGCGCCGAGCGAGAAGACATCGGCGGCACCCGAGATCTCCAGACCCCGGATCTGCTCCGGCGCCATGTAGCCGGGCGAGCCGACCGAGACCCCGGTGGAGGTGAGCGAGGCAGTGGCGTCGATCGCGCGGGCGATGCCGAAGTCGATGAGGCGGGGGCCGTCGAGGGCGAGCAGGACGTTGGACGGCTTCACGTCGCGGTGGATGAGCCCCTGCCCGTGCACGGCAGCCAGGGCCTCCGCGAGTCCGGCGCCCAGGGTCCGTACCGCCTGCTCGGGCAGTGGCCCGTGCTCGGTGACCGCGGCCGACAGCGGGGGCCCGGCGACATAACCGGTGGCGACCCACGGCACGGGTGCGTCCGGGTCGGCGTCCAGGACGGGCGCCGTCCACTGGGCGCCGATCCGCCGCGCCGCGTCGACCTCGCGCCGGAACCGGGCACGGAACTGTTCGTCGAGTGCGAAGTGCGGATGGACGACCTTGACCGCGACGGTGCGTCCGCCCGCGCTGCGTCCCAGATACACCCGGCCCATGCCGCCCGCACCGAGTCTGCCGAGCAACCGGTAGCCGCCGATGGTGGGCGGTTCGCCGGCTTCCAGCGGCTGCATATGGACTCCCCCTGTGGGCCGGCCGGACCTCCGACCGAAGCCTAGAGGTCGGAGGTCGTGCGATCACAGAGAAACCATCGGCCGATTTCGCCCCTATGGGAACGAACCGCGGTTTTCGACACAGCAAAAGGCGCGAATGAGTCGTTCACCCGATCGAATCCGGGACTCGACCTGGACTCACCCCGTACGCGGTCCGCTATTCGGGATAGTCGGGATAGGACGTGCGAGCTGTCCGGCCGCGGCATTCGTGGCATTCGCCGGAAAGGAATCCGCAGGGCGGTGCGATAAACAGCACGGGAGGGAACGGGGAAGCCAGAAGAAGGTTCAGCATTCACCTATTGCCCGGGCCCATTCCCCCGCGCAGTGGCCGGTGCCGGATCAGTGGTCGAGCAGCTCGACCTTCACATCCACCGGGAAACCGGTCGTCGCCCCGGTCCGGCGGGCGAACTCACGTACGCCCGACAGCTGGTCCGGACCGAAGCGGAAGTCCAGCGTCGTGAAGTACCGCTCCAGCAGCTCCGCGTCGAAGACCTCCCACCGCGCCGCCGTCTCGGCGACCTTGGTGACCTCTTCCAGCGACAGGTCCCGCGAGGCGAGGAACGCCCGGTGCACCTCCTCCACCACGGCCGGGTGCGCGGCCAGATAGTCCTTGCGAGCCGCCCAGACCGCGAAGACGAACGGCAGCCCCGTCCACTCCTTCCACATCTGCCCCAGGTCATGGACCTGCAGACCGAGGCGCGGCGCGTCGTGCAGCGAGGCGCGCAGCGCGGCGTCGCCGATCAGCACGGCGGCGTCCGCCTCCTGCATCATCAGGCCGAGGTCGGGCGGGCAGGTGTAGTAGTCGGGCGTCACCTCGTACCGCTCGGCGAGCAGCAGCTGAGCGAGGCGTACGGAGGTGCGCGAGGTCGAACCGAGTGCCACCCGGGCCCCGTCGAGCTGCTCCAGGGGCAGCTGCGACACGATCACGCACGACATGACGGGCCCGTCGCAGCCGACCGCGATATCGGGGAAGGCGACGAGCTGATCGGCGTTGCGCAGGTACTCGACGAGGGTGATGGGGCCGATGTCGAGGTCACCGCGCACCAGCTGCTCACTGAGCTTCTCCGGGGTGTCCTTCGACAGCTCCAGGTCGAGCAGGGTTCCGGTCCGTGCGAGGCCCCAGTAGAGGGGGAGGCAGTTGAGGAACTGGATGTGGCCGACGCGCGGCCTGGTGCGACGGTCGTCGCCTGCTGCGGGGGAGACGGTTGAATTGTCCACATCGCGAGGCTAGACCCGTGCGGGCATCGGGCCGCCACCGGGGCTCGGGGGCTCGCCCGGTCCCGCCCCTCCGTGCCTGCCGGTCCGCGCCCCGGCGCGCCTCCGCACCACCCGAACGACACCCCCGGGCCCCCTTCCTGCCGCTATCTCCGTCAGCCTCTCGGCAGGGCAATCAAACATCCGGGTGAAGTGATCTTTCCCTCTACCGTTCCGCACACGCTGCGTGCTAGGCTCGACGCAAGTTGCAGTTTGGTTTCCCTTGCAGTACAGAGCCTGCGGAGCATGTAACCCGCAGGCTTTTGTAGTTTTCAGACTTCTTTGCAGGTTCTGGAGCAGGGCAACCCTTTGGCCCAAGGAGGGCTTATGGCTACCGGAACCGTCAAGTGGTTCAACGCTGAAAAGGGCTTCGGCTTCATCGCCCAGGACGGCGGCGGCCCGGATGTCTTCGTCCACTACTCCGCGATCAACGCGTCCGGGTTCCGCTCCCTCGAGGAGAACCAGGTCGTGAACTTCGACGTCACTCAGGGGCCGAAGGGCCCGCAGGCTGAGAACGTCAGCCCGGCCTAGTTGCCCGGGTCGGCCGATCGCGGCCGGCATGCAGTACCCAAGGAGCCCCGCTCCCCCGCCTCGGCGGGGGAGCGGGGCTCCTGCCTTGTGGTGCCCCGCCCCGGTGCCGCCGCGGACGGGAGCTTGACCTTGACACCGTGTGAGGGCGTGCACTGGGAGGCACATGTTCACCATCGGAGATTTCGCCAGGTACGGACGGGTGTCGGCCCGGATGCTGCGTCACTACGACGCCATCGGACTCCTGCCTCCCGACCGCACCGACCCCGCGACCGGCTACCGCTTCTACGGCGCCGCTCAGCTCGCCCGCCTCAACCGCATCATCGCTCTCAAAGATCTCGGCTTCACGCTCCAGCAGGTGCAGGCCGTCCTGGACGAACAGGTCGGACCCGAGGAGCTCCGCGGAATGCTGCGGCTGCGGCAGGCGGAGCTGGAGGCGGCCATGGCCGCAGCGGCGGCGCGGCTGGCGCAGGTCGAGGCGAGGCTCCGGTCGATCGAGAGCGAGGGGCACATGCCCACGGACGACGTTGTGATCAAGAACGTTCCCGCGGTACGGGTGGCGGAGCTGACGGGGACCGCGGCCGGCTACGAGCCGCAGGCCATCACTCCGGTGATCGGACCGCTGTACGACCGGCTGTTCCCGCTGCTGGAGGCGGCCGGAATCAGCGCCACCGGCCCGGGCATCGCGCGCTACGAGGACGCCCCGGCGGGCGACGGCGCGATCACCGTGCATGCGGGGGTGACGGTCTCCGCCCAGGTCGGCCCGGTCGGTGACACCGGCGTCACGGTGGTCGACCTGCCCGCGTTCGAGGCGGCGACCATCGTCCACCGCGGTTCGATGGACGGGGTCCTCACCACCGAGCAGACGCTGGCCCGCTGGCTGGACACCAACGGATACCGGTCACTGGGGTACACCCGGGAGATCAACCTGGAGTGCCCGGGGGACAAGGACATGTGGGTGACGGAGCTCCAGGAGCCGGTGACGAGGGCCTGACCACGGCCCGCGGGGCCCGCCGGAGACGGTGGGCCCCGTGCCGTACCGCCCGCCGGCGGGGCCTACGGCCTCACGGCCCCCGGCCCCGCCCACAGCCCCTCGTCCGTGAGCCCCAGCAGATCGATGGCGTTGCGGCGCACGATCCGGTCCACCACGTCGGGGTCCAGGTGCCCCATCTGTGCCTCGCCGACCTCGCGCGACTTGGGCCAGGTCGAGTCCGAGTGCGGGTAGTCGGTCTCGTACAGGACGTTTCCGACGCCGATCGCGTCCAGGTTCTTCAGCCCGAACGCGTCATCGAAGAAGCACCCGTACACATGCTCGGCGAAGAGCTCCGACGGCGGCCGGTGCACCTTGTCGGCGACACCGCCCCAGGCCCGGTTCTCCTCCCAGACCACGTCGGCCCGTTCCAGGATGTACGGGATCCAGCCGATCTGGCCCTCCGCGTACATGATCCGGAGGTTCGGGAACCGTTCGAACGTGCCGCTCATCAGCCAGTCGACCATCGAGAAGCAGCAGTTGGCGAAGGTGATGGTGGAGCCGACCGCGGGCGGGGCGTCGGCCGAGGTGGACGGCATCTTCGAGGACGAGCCGATGTGCATCGCGATCACGGTGCCCGTCTCGTCGCAGGCCCGCAGAAACGGATCCCACTCGTCCGTATGTATCGACGGGAGTCCCAGATGTGGGGGTATCTCGGAGAACGCGACGGCCCGCACCCCGCGCGCGGCGTTCCGCCGGACCTCGTCGGCGGCGAGCTGCGCGTCCCAGAGCGGGACGAGGGTCAGCGGGATCAGCCGACCCTGCGCATCGGGGCCGCACCACTCCTCCACCATCCAGTCGTTGTACGCGCGCACGCCGAGCAGTCCGAGTTCACGGTCCTTCGCCTCCGTGAACGTCTGACCGCAGAACCGCGGGAACGTCGGGAAACAGAGCGCGGACTGGACGTGGTTGATGTCCATGTCGGCGAGCCGGTCCGGGACCGCGTACGAACCGGGGCGCATCTGCTCATACGTGATGACTTCGAGCTTGATCTCGTCCCGGTCGTAGCCGACGGAGGTGTCGAGCCGGGTGAGCGGCCGGTGCAGATCCTCGTACACCCACCAGTCGCCGATCGGCCCCTCGTCACCCTTTGCACCCATCACCGGTGCGAACCTGCCGCCCATGAAGGTCATTTCCTTCAGGGGGGCGCGGACGATGCGCGGGCCGCGGTCGAGGTACTTGGACGGGAGCCGGTCCCGCCAGACATGTGCGGGCTCCACCGTGTGGTCGTCCACCGAGATGATCTTCGGGAAGGTCTCCATGTGCACCACGGTAGCGTCGATCTGACGTACCGTCAGCTCTCCGGACCGGGCCTCGGTTCCAAATCGTTGTCGAGGGCTCGCTGCAGAGCGTCACCCACTGCTGACGTGTCCGCCCATAACAAGGCAGACTGTTGACCGCGATACCAGCGGTAGGTCGTCATCCGGATCCACCCGGACCACATCGGTGCAGCGGCGGTTGTTCCGGGCAGAGACACCAGCGGGACCATCAGGATCAGCAGCACCAGCGGGATCAACGCGACCGACAGGACTGGCGGGGCGAGCAGGACAGGGGGCATCAATGGACCGTGACCACGGGCCACGTGTGCGCGTTCCGGAGCAGCGCGCTGCTCAGCAGCAGACGACCGGGACCGGCCTGCGGTTCGCCGTGCTCGGCCCCGTACGCGCCTGGCGCGACGACGAACCGCTGGCGTCCGGCTCGCCACAGCAGCGGGCCCTGCTGGTCGCGCTGCTGCTGCGCGACGGACGCACGGCCACCGCCGCCGAACTCATCGACGCCATCTGGGGCGACGAGCCCCCGTCACAGGCGCTCGCCGCCGTACGGACGTACGCGTCCCGGCTGCGCAAGATCCTCGACCCGTCCACGCTGATCAGCAACGCCGGCGGATACGCGATACGGACCAGCCCCGAAGCGCTCGACCTCACGACGGCCCAGGAGTTGGCCGCCGACGCGGAGAAGGCGCGGGCGGGCGGGGACCGGCGCCGGGCCCGCACCCTGCTCAACGAGGCGCTGGCGCTGTGGGACGGCGAAACGCTGGCCTCCGTCCCGGGCCCCTACGCCGAGAACCAGCGCACCAGACTCGCCGAGTGGCGGCTCCAGCTCACCGAGACCCGGCTCGACCTGGATCTGGAGGTCGGCTGCCACGCGGAGGCGGTCTCCGAACTCACCGCACTCACCGCGGCGCACCCGCTGCGGGAGCGGCTGCGCGAACTGCTGATGATCGCCCTGTACCGCAGCGGCCGTCAGGCGGAAGCGCTCGCGGTGTACGCCGACACGCGCCGGCTGCTCGCCGACGAGCTGGGCGTCGACCCGCGCCCGGAGCTCTCTCAGCTCCAGCAGCGGATCCTGCAGGCCGACGAGGAACTGGCCCACCCGGCCGACGAGGCGGCGCCCGCACCCGCCGTCGTCCGCCCGGCCCAACTCCCGGCGACGGTCCCGGACTTCACCGGCCGCGCCTCCTTCGTACGCGAACTGGGCGACCGGCTGGCGACGGCGGAGGGTTCGGTCATGGCCGTGTCGGCGCTCGCGGGCATCGGCGGCGTCGGCAAGACGACGCTGGCCGTGCACGTCGCCCACCAGGCCCGCCCGCACTTCCCGGACGGCCAGCTCTACGTCGACCTGCAGGGCGCCGGCGCACGGGCGGCGGAGCCGGAGACGGTGCTGGGTGCCTTCCTGCGCGCTCTGGGCACCGCCGACTCGGCGATCCCCGACTCCCTCGACGAACGGGCGGCGCTGTACCGCTCCACGCTCGACGGCCGCCGCATCCTGGTCCTCCTGGACAACGCGCACGACGCGGCGCAGATCCGCCCCCTGCTACCCGGCACGGCCGGCTGCGCGGCCCTGGTGACAAGCCGCGTCCGGATGGTCGACCTGGCGGGCGCGCACCTGGTGGACCTGGACGTGATGTCCCCCGAGGAGGCACTCCAGCTCTTCACCCGGATCGTCGGCGAGGAACGGGTCGGCTCGGAGCGTGAGGCGGCCCTGGACGTGGTCGCCGCGTGCGGCTTCCTCCCCCTGGCGATCCGCATCGCCGCCTCCCGCCTGGCCGCCCGCCGCACCTGGACGGTCTCGGTCCTCGCGGCCAAACTCGCGGACGAGCGACGCCGCCTGGACGAGCTCCAGGCGGGCGACCTGGCGGTGAAGGCCACCTTCGAACTCGGCTACGGCCAGCTGGAACCGGCCCAGGCCCGCGCGTTCCGCCTGCTGGGCCTGGCGGACGGCCCGGACATCTCCCTGGCGGCAGCGGCAGCGCTGCTGAACCTGGAGGTGCATGCGGCGGAGGACCTGCTGGAGTCCCTGGTCGACACGTCGCTGCTGGAGTCGGCGGCGCCGGGCAGGTACCGCTACCACGACCTGGTGCGGCTCTACGCGCGAGCGTGCGCGGAACGGGACGAACAGCCGCCGGAGGAGCGGGAGTTTGCGCTGTCGCGGCTGCTGGACTTCTACCTGGCCACGGCGGCGGGGGTGTATGCGCTGGAGCGGCCGGGGGATCGGCTGGTGGACGAACTGGAGCCGACGGAACACCCCGGCCTCCAGTTCACGAATCGGCACGACGCGCAGGATTGGCTCTACACGGAGGCGGGAGCGCTTCTGGCTTGTGTGTGCCAGTCGCCAGGTTCGGGCACACTCCGGCGGGCCGTCGATCTGCTGTGGGCCGCGCTTGACCTCGCCGAATCCGGGGCAAACTCCAAGCAGTACGAGGCGGCTGCCGCGTTCATGCTGGACAATGCCCGTTCGTGCGCCGATGTCCGGGCCGAGCGGCGTGCCCTCGTCACATTGAGCAATGCTCACCTCGTCGCAGGGCGTTTCGATCAGGCAGACCGCGAAGCGCAGCAAGTGCTGGAACTGTCGCACGATGCTCGCGACCCGCTGGCCGGTTGCTGGGCATACAACCACCGTGGCGTGATTGCCATTTACCAGCACCGCCATGAGGACGGCGAAAAGTACCTGACCCAGGCCATCGACGACTTCCGTGCTGGCGAGAACCTGCCGGGAGAGGCCTCCTCACTGTGCAATCTGTCGCGCGTCCATCTGGCGATGGGCCGCACATCCAGCGCTGTCGCCCTGGCCCAGAAGGGAATCGACATCTACGACAGCATGGGCCACGCGCTTCGGGGAGCGAACGCCCGATATGCCCTCGGGATAGCTCTGACAGAGAGCGGAAATCTGGCCGACGCCACAACCCGGTTCCACGAGGCACTGGAGGTTTTCCGTGACAGCCGCCAGCGGCTTTGGGAAGGCATGACGCTGTTCCGCCTCGCAGAAGCCGACCTCGCAGGCAACCGTGCGGCACAGGCCGCCTCCAACGCGGAGATGGCACTGGCCGTCCTGCGCGGCATCGGCGGGGCATGGCGCCGAGGCAATGTGCTCACCACCCTCGGGCACGCCCTCAACGGAATAGGGCAGTCAGGCCGGGCACTGGTCTGCTGGCGCGAAGCCTTGGGCATCTACGACGAACTGGGCTCAGACGAAGCGGTCGAGGTTCGTGACCTCCTGAGCCGCATCACAGTCACGCGGGCATGACACCGTCCTTAAGACGGGATCCGCGCCAGGGCGTTCATCGTTCGTTTATCGCCGAGCGGCATGCTCATGCCTGTCGATCCGTCGCGTCGGGGGGCAGACAGGGGCGACACTCGGCCACACCACTAAGGTGAGCGGCCCTGAGAGGCCCGTCCGGCAGTCCACGGGGGAACAGCCGGGCGGGCCTCACCAACCCAGCACGCAAGCCAGTAATGGAGATGACCATCATGGGTGAAGCAAAGAAGACAGAGCCCGTCATCAAGCCGCAGGACACCCACGCCACAGGTGCGGAATCCGACGCGGTGACAACCCTCGACACCCACGCCACCGGCGGCGACATCAAGCCTCAGGACACGCACGCCACCAGCGAGCCTGCCAACTAAGACCTAGCCCGCACGGGGGAAGCGGCCGCGGCGGCGCGGAGGGGGAGCCGTCGCGGCCGCTGCATGTCCGCGCACCGGTCAGCGTAATCGCGTCACCGTTCGACCGCTTCGCACCAACGGGGTTCCCCCATCGCCCCCTGTCCTACCGTTACTTCACGTCCGGAAGCTCGCTCCACACACAGGAGTTGGAACGACCCGCACGAAGAAGACGCTCGTCGCCGCCGCGTTCGCCCTGACCCTCGGCCTCGGCGCGGCCACCCCGGCGCTGGCGGACAACCACGCCACCGTGGTGACCCCGCAGGGCAACCACGCCAGCTGAGCCCACCCGCACACGAGATTGGCCCGAGCCAACAGCTCGGGCCACTTCCGCGTCCGGCGGCCTACAGCCCCCGCACCTGCACCCCCGCCCCACACAGCTTCCCCATGTCGTCCTCGTCCGAGGTGAAGACCACCGCCCGGCCCGGCTGACGCCCAGCGATCACCGCGAGCGCCGCATCGATGGCGTACTTATGGCCGTGCAGCCCGGTCGCCCCCAGGAGCCCGATCGCCTCGTCCGCGACGTCTCTTGTCACCGGCTCCACGACGACCCGGGACATCGCCCAGTTCCACACAGGCCGCCGGATCCTGCTGTGGTACGCCTCGATGAGTGTCATGGAACTCGTCACCACGCGGATTCCGGACTGGTGCGCCTTGGTGAGAATGCCGGTCATCGCCCGGTCCCGAAGTACGGCCCTGGACAAGGCCTCGCTGTCCAGCACGAACGACATGTCCAGCATCACGCCGCCTCCGCCCCGCCCTGAACCCCGTCCTGCGCCCCGGATTCCCGCTCCTCGAACCACCGCTCGATGTCGCGGAGCTCCGCCGCAGCCGCGGCCTGCTCCTCCTCGGTGAGCGGTCCGCCCTCTTCCTGCATCCACGTGACCAGCTCCCCCAGCCGATCATGCTCGCGCTGGCGCTCGATGGCCCTTGTGACGTACGCACTGAAGGCGCCCGGACCGACCTCGCTGCGGATCTCCTCCGCCAGCTCCTCCGGCAGGGTGACCGTGTACTTCTTGGTTGCCATACCAATCACCATACTGCCGCGATCGTGCCCGCATCACCCTATTCACCCCATCCGGTGAAGCGCATGCGCCGCTGCACGCCTCTCCCGTACCGTGGCTGTGAAGCCGCGCGAAGGGACCGGAATGACCGCACAGCACATCGACCCCGCGGGGCCCCTCATCCCCCGCCCGCAGCGGACCCCGGCGGCGCTCCGAATCGCCCTCGCACAGCTGGCTCCGCACCGGCTGGGAGAGATGGAGCAGCAGAAGGACGCGGCCATCGCCCTGGCCGCGGAGACCGGCAGCCTGGGGCCGATCATGCAGTTCCTGGAGTCGTGGGCCGTCGCTGTGGAGATCGCCCGGCTGCCTGTTGCCGCCGCCCGCCTGCACTCTGCCGAGTACGCGGTGCAGAACCTCGACAGGGATGACCCTGCCTGGCGGGCAGCCATGGACGAGATCCGTCACGTGCTCGCGTCCGCAAGGGAATCCCTCACCCGTGAGTGAATGGCGTTGGGAGTACGACCCGGACGAGACCCACGTCATCGGCGGAGCGACGCCACCGCCGCCCGTCTTTGTCGCCGAGGTCGAGAAGCGCGCCGATGAGCTCGTGCGGGCCGCGTCCGCGCTGCATCTCGACGGGGCATCCTTCCGGGGGGCTGGTGACGGCATGCAGACCACGTTCGTGCCGGGCGGGCTGTTCCTCTACCTCACCGTCATCCGGCACTAGTGCGTCTACGTGCTCCAGGTGACTCCTTGGCCTTCGGCCTGAGCGGCCCCTACCCCCGCCCCCGCAGCTCCCCCTTCACCACCTTCCCGCTCGCGTTCCGCGGCAGCTCCCCCACGAACTCCACCGCCCTCGGCACCTTGTAGTTCGCCATCTCGCGCCTCGACCAGGCGATCAGGTCGTCCGCCGTGAGCGTCGCGCCCGCCCGGCGGACCGCGTACGCCTTGCCGACCTCGCCGAGTCTCGGGTCCGGGATGCCGATCACCGCCACGTCCGCCACGTCCGGGTGCAGGCCCAGGAGTTGCTCGATCTCGGCCGGGTACGCGTTGAAGCCGCCGACGATGAACATGTCCTTGATCCGGTCCGTGATGCGCAGGTTGCCCGCCGCGTCCAGGACGCCGATGTCGCCGGTGCGGAGCCAGCCGTCCTCGGTGATCGTGGCCGCCGTGGCGTCCGGGTCCTCGAAATAGCCCTGCATCACATGGAAGCCGCGGACCAGGATCTCGCCGGGGGTGCCGGGGTCCGCCAGGACGCGGATCTCCGTACCGGGGATCGCGCGGCCCGAGGTGGAGGAGATCGTCTCGGGCGGGTCGCCCCTTCGGCACATCGTGACGATGCCGCTCGCCTCGGAGAGGCCGTATGCCGTGAGGATGGTCTCGATGCCCAGCTCCGTGCGCAGGCGTTCCACCAGTTGGAGGGGGACGACCGCCGCGCCCGTGACGACCAGGCGCAGGGCGGAGAGGTCGTGCGTCGCCCGCGCCGGGTGGTCCAGGAGCGACTGGTGGAGGGTGGGCGGGCCGGGGAGGACCGAGATGCGTTCGGCGGCGATGTTCGCGAGGACGGTGTCCACGTTGAACACCGGCTGCGGGATCATCGTCGCGCCCCGCATCAGGCACGCGATGATGCCCGCCTTGTAGCCGAAGGTGTGGAAGAACGAGTTCACGATCAGATAGCGGTCGCCCTCGCGCAGGCCGGCCAGCTCGCTCCAGATCGCATAGCAGCGCAAGGTCTGGGCGTGGGTGATGACCGCACCCTTGGGGCGGCCCGTGGTACCCGAGGTGTAGATGATGTCGGAGGGGACGGCGGGGGTGATCGCGTCGGCACGTTCCCGTACCGACGCGGGCGATATCCGCTCACCCGTCGCCAGGAAGTCCTTCCAGGTGACGTAGGACTCGGGTGCCGTGTCCGCGAGCACCACCACCCTTTCCAGGTACGGAAGTTCCGCCTCCGCCCTGCGCAACGACGCCACGTACGACGCGCCCAGGAAGGTGCCGGTGATGAAGAGCAGCTTCGCCCGGCTTCGTTCCAGGATGTACGCCGCCTCGGGGCCCTTGAAGCGCGTGTTGAGAGGGACCAGGACCGCGCCCGCCGTGACCGCGCCGAGGGCGGAGACGATCCAGTCCAGGGTGTTCGGCGCCCAGACGGCGACCCGGTCGCCGGGCTCCACGCCCGAGGCCATGCACGCGGCGGCGGCGCGTTCGACGCGGTCGCCGAGTTCGGCGTACGAGATGCGGGTGCGGCCCTCGACGACCGCCTCCCGGTCCCCGTACCGCTGCGCTGCCGCCCGCACCAGCCTCGGGATGCTGCCCCATTCCTCGTCGCCGCGCATCGCATGCCCTCCCGCCGAACCGCAATAGCTGACTATCCGTCAGATTAGCTGTAGCGTCTGCCGCTGTCAGCAGTCATGACGATCGCGGAGGTGGCGGGTGGCGACGCTCAAAGACGTGACGGCGATAGCCGGGATCGGACAGACGGACTTCGCGAAACAACTCCCGGAATCCGAGAAGACCTTGGCCTGCCGGGCCATCGTCGCGGCGCTCGACGACGCGGGCATCGCCGCGTCGGAGGTCGACGGGTTCGCCTCGTACACGATGGAGGAGACGGACGAGGTCGAGGTCGCCAAGGCGATCGGGGCCGGTGATGTCACCTTCTTCTCCAAGGTCGGCTACGGAGGCGGTGGTTCGTGCGCGACGATCGCGCATCTCGCCGCCGCCGTCGCCACCGGACAGGCGAGCGTCGGGGTCGCCTGGCGCTCGCGGAAGCGTGGCTCCGGGCCGAGGCCCTGGAAGAACACCACCGTCCAGCTGCCGACCCCCGCCCAGTGGACCCGCCCGTACGGTCTGCTGCGGCCCGCTGACGAGATCGGGATGCTCGCGCGGCGGTACATGCACGAGTACGGGGCCACCCGCGACCATCTCTTCAATGTCGCGCTCGCCTGCCGCAACCGCGCCAACCAGAACCCTGACGCGGTGATGTACGAACGGCCGCTGACCCGCGACATGTATATGACCTCGCGCTGGATCAGTGAGCCGCTCTGTCTCTTCGACAACTGTCTGGAGACGGACGGGGCACTGGCCTGCGTCGTCGTCTCCGCCGAGCGGGCCCGGGACTGCCGCCGGAAGCCCGTCTACATCCACTCCGTCGCCCAGGGGCTGCCCGCCCAGCACCACGGGATGGTCAACTACTGGAACGACGACCCGCTCACCGGCCCCGCCTGGACGGCCGCCCGGCAGCTGTGGAAGCACGCCGACTTCGGGCCGGACGATGTCGATGTCGCACAGATCTATGACGCGTTCACCCCGCTCATCCCGCTCTCCCTGGAGGGGTACGGCTTCTGCGGACGCGGTGAGGGTGCCACGTTCACCGAGGGCGGGGCGCTGGAGAGCGGCGGCCGGCTGCCGATCAACACCGGGGGCGGCGGGCTCAGCGAGGCGTACGTGCATGGGTTCAACCTCATCAACGAGGGCGTGAAGCAGTTGCGCGGCACCTCCACCGCGCAGGTGCCGGACGCCGCCACCTGCCTGGTCACCGCCGGCGAGGGCGTGCCCACCTCCGCCGTACTGCTGAGGAGCTGAGACCACGGATGGAATCGCTGCTGCTGCCCGTCGCCGACGAGGACGGCGCCCCCTTCTGGGAGTACGCCGCCCGGGGCGAACTCCGCGTCCAGGCCTGCGCCGCCCCCGCGTGCGGCGCCCTCCGTTTCCCACCGCGGCCCTGCTGCCCGCACTGCCGGTCCTTCGAGAGCGAGTGGCGGCCGATGAGCGGGCGCGGCCGGATCTGGTCGTACGTGCTGCCGCATCCGCCGCTGCTGCCCGCGTACGCCGCCCAGGCCCCGTACAACGCGGTCGTCGTCGAGCTCGCCGACGCCCCGCGCATCCGGCTGGTCGGCAATGCGGTCAGCGGCCCCGAAGCACCGCTGAACTCGGTCGATCCGGCAAGGCTGCGGATCGGGGCACCGGTGCGGGCGGTCTTCGCGCCGGTGAGCCCGGAGCTGACCGTGGTCCGCTGGCTGCTGGAACGGTGAGCGGACGACGATGGCGCTGCGGACGGAGACCGACAAGGAGACCGGGGTCGCGGTCGTCACCCTCGACCGGCCGGAGAAGCTGAACGCGATCGACCTGGCGACGGCGGACGAACTCGCCGCCGCGTGGCGGGCGTTCCGTTTCGACGACGGGGTGCGGGCCGTCGTCGTCACCGGTGCGGGCGGGCGCGCCTTCTGTACGGGGATCGACCGGGGCGTGGAGGTGCCGCAGCCCTCGTCCCCGTACACGATCGACGATCCGCTGCTCGCGATCGGACCGAAGGCGAACGACCTGTGGAAGCCGGTGATCGCCGCCGTGGAGGGGATGGCGTGCGGCGGGGCGTTCTATCTGCTGGGCGAGGCGGAGTTCGTCATCGCGTCGGAGGAAGCGACGTTCTTCGACCCGCATACGACGTACGGCATGGTCAGCGCGTACGAGGCGATTCACATGGCGCAGCGGATGCCGTTCGGGGAGGTCGCCCGGATGTCCCTGATGGGTACGGCCGAACAGGTGACGGCCCGTCGTGCGTACGAGACCGGGCTGGTCAGCGAGGTGACGGCGCCCGGCGGCGCGGTGGCGGCGGCGGTGCGTGCGGCGGCCGTCATCGCCTCGTACCCGACCGGGGCGGTGCAGGGAACGGTGCGGGCGGTGTGGTCCGCCAAGGAAGCGGCGCGCACCCAGGCACTGGCCCACGCCCCGCACCTGATCGCACTCGGAAACCTGCCGGCGGAGCGGCAGGGCGAGCTGTTCAAGGGGCGGGGGCGGGGCAGCGGGGGGTTCCGGCTGCGGTGAACCGGAACCCCCCGCCAGCAGAAGTCAGTAGCTGAGTTCGGCCTCGGCCCGGCACTTCTTCACCCGGGACACCTTGCTCGGGCTGTCCATCCGCACAAAGACGGTCGCGCTGTCGACGCCCGTCAGCTCCACGTTCGCTTCGCCGGTGTCGACGGTGTTGCCGAGCGCGTCGAGGAAGGTGACATCGACCTTGTACATATGCGTGCCGAGCTCGCTCGAACTGACCCGGACGGTGGAGGACGTCACGGCCCGCCGCTTGCCCTTGCGGGGCTGGGCGCAGCGGATCACGGTCACCTGGGGCGCGTCGGTCGCCGTGGCGCCGGGGGTCTCGGTCTCGTAGGTGGAGCCGCCGGACGAGCTGCTCGACGAGTCGTCGTAGTCATCGTCGTCGTAGTGGTGGTAGCTGCCGTTGCTCTTCTTGGAGTTGGAGCAGCCGCCGCCGCTACTGCTCGAACCGTGGCTCTTGCCGCCACGGCTCTTGCCGCCACGGCTCTTGCCGTGGGTCGAGGTCGAGAAGCCGGTGAGTGCGAGCACCACCGCCACCAGGACCGCCGAGAGTTTCAGATGCTGCCGCATCATCGATGCAGCCCCCCTTGTGTTGTTGTCATGTTGCTGTCGAACGATCGCGCGACACCGTAACGCATGGCGCACGGGAAGGGCCGTCCGGCCGGTGCGCCCCTGGTGGCGGGGGTCAGGGGCCCGGCGTAGCGTCGACGCCGAGAGCGGTGCTGATGCGCGATGCCGGTCCGCACGACCGCAGGAGGCCGATGATGATCCGCAACATCCTCGGCTCGATCGTCGCTCTCGCAGGAGCGGCGGCCGCCGTGCTGAGCCCCTTCCGTGACTGGTACGACGGCCGCCTCGGGCGGCAGTACCGGATCGTGGACCTCTTCAACGGCATCGGCGGTGCGCGGCCGGGACTGTGGGGGTCGGTCTGGCTGCCGCTTCTCTTCGCCGCGGCCGTGACGGTGGTGGGTGTGGTGCTCCGGTCTCGGCTGCTGGTCGCGTGCGCGGGGGTCGTCGTCCTCGGCTTCACCGTGCTGTGGATGGTGCGGCTGGGGCAGGCGACCGGGAGCCTGACGGTGGCGGCGGACGGGTCCGGGCTGCAGGTGGGGGTGGCGACCGCCGCGGTGGGCGGGGCACTGATGCTGGTGGGGGCTGCGGTGATGCCGGGGCGGCGGGGTGGGCGCGAACATCCGGGGCGCGTGGACCGGAAGCGGCCCTACGCGGCGCCGGGGTCGGACGATCCGGACACGTGGCCGCCGACGCAGGAGCCGGGGCCATCGGTGCAGACAAGTCCCCTGCCTGAGCCGGAGGCGGACCCGTACACGGGCCCCGAGTCCCCGGAGGGCCCGGAGGCGCACCGTCCGCCGGGCCCTTGACGCGCCGGACGAACCCGACGCGCTTCGCAGCCCCGCCCCACCCGTGGCGCACGGTTGCGTCCTCACACGCCGGACGGGCCGGGGTGTGAGGACGGGCCGATACGTGCCGGCCGAGCGGGGAAATTCGAGCCCGTCCGGCGATTGAGGACAAAGCGGCTGCCGGGCGAGCCCGGTGAACGCCTACGCCCGTGCCCGGTTCCCCGTGCCCGTCCCCTTCAGCGCGTCCAGCGCGTACACGCAGCGGTCCTTGCTGCACGCGTACACCACGCCCCCCTTCGCCACCGGCGACCCCGTGATCTCGCCGCCCGTCGCAAGCTTCCAGCGCAGCTGGCCGCCCGCCGCGTCCAGCGTGTACAGCACGTGGTCCGCGGAACCGAAGTGGACGCGGCCGTCCGCGACGACCGGCGCGCCGACGACCTCGCCGCCCGCGGCGAACCGCCATTTCGGGGTACCCGTCACCGCGTCCAGCGTGTACAGCGCGCTGCCGCTGCCGACGTGGACATTGCCCGCCGTGACCAGTACCGGTTCGATCGACTGGCGCGCCTCCGTCGCGATGCGCCACCGGTCCTTGCCGGTCGTCGCGTCGAGTGCGTACACCGTGCCGAGGTAGTCGGCCAGGTACACCCCGCCGCCGGTGACCGCGGGCCCCGGCGCGAACGCGGGCGGGGACAGGAAGACCGCGGGCGACTCGAAGTGCCACCGCACCAGCCCCGACGCGATGTCCACCGCGAGGACCCGGGTACCCGCGGCGACGTACACGTGGCCGTCCGCGGCGGCCGTCACCCGTACCGGCACACCCCCGCAGGACGCCGCGTCACCGATCGGGTACGACCAGCGCTCCATGCCCGTACGGGCGTCCACCGCGCGCAGCCGGGCGTCCTGCCACAGGTACACCATGCCGTCGTGGATCGCGGGCCCGGCCTCGGCCGTCTCGAAGTCGGTCTGTACGCCTCCGGTCTCCCACAGCTTCTCGCCGGTGGACGCTTCCCACGCCTGCACGCCGCCACCGCGCGTGCCGGTGATGACGGTGCCCCGGTCGGCCTTGAGCGAGTACACCCAGGCGTCGGTCTGCAGCCGCCACCGTTCGGCGCCGGTCAGCGCGTCCAGGGCGTACAGCGAAGGGCCGTCGGAGCCGTGGATGCGGCCGCCGTCGAGCGTCATCGACCAGGCGACGTCACGAGTCTTGAACTGGCGCCGCCCGTTGCCGACGTCCAGCGCGTGCACCTCGAACGACGTCACGTACAGCAGGTCCCCGGCGACGACCGGCGTGCCCCACACGTCGTTCGACATCCGGAACCGCCAGGGTCGCCAGCGGTCCGGCTCCGCGGGCGGCGCATCGGGGGCGTGCGCCGGAGCGGGCAGTGGGGCGGCGGCCGGGACCGCGCCGTTCAGCCCGGCGGGCGGGCGCACCCACCCGGTCGCGGGACCCGCCTCCGCGCCGGCCGTCGCGCGCACGTCCGCGGCACGCGGCCCGGGTCCGATCGGCACCTTCGCCCCAGGCAGCCGCACCGGACCGCCCTCGTCCGACTCCGCCGCCCGAACAGGTGCGGGGGCGGGGGACGGCGATCTCAGGTCCGCGCCGCTGCGCCACGCCGACTCCCAGTCCGCGCCCCGCGGCGGCTGCTGGGGCGGCGGCGGCGCCGGAGCGGGCGCCGGGGCGGCGGGTGTCGCCGTCCGCCCCCCGCCGCGGCGCTGCTCGATCATCGCCGTGGCGGGCGTCGGCAGCCAGGCCGACGCCGTACCGCTGTCGTCGCTGCCGGAGGCGAAGAGGTGCGGGGCGAGCTGGGCCTGCAGATCGGCCGGGCTGGGCCGCAGCCCGGCGTCCATCTGCATGCAGGACTCGATCAGCGGCCGCAGGTCGTCGGGCAGCCCCTCCACATCGGGGCCCTCCCGCAGCAGCATGAAAACCGTCTCGACCGGGTTCGCCCCGTGGAACGGCGCATGCCCGGTGGCGGCGAAGACGAGCGTCGAGCCGAGCGAGAACACATCGCTCGCGCCCGTGACACTGCGCGAGTCCCTGGCCTGCTCCGGCGACATGTACGCGGGGGTGCCGACCGCCACGTTGGTCATGGTCAGCCGGGTGTTGGAGACTCCGGACGCGATCCCGAAGTCGATCACCCGCGGACCGTCCTCGACCACCAGCACGTTCGACGGCTTGAGGTCACGGTGGACCAGCCCCGCGCCGTGGATGGACTGGAGCGCCTCGGCGATCCCGGCGGCCAGCCAGCGCACCGCCTGGGTCGGCATCGGGCCGCACTCATTCACTATTTCTTCGAGCGAGGGAGCGGGCACGTAAGCGGTGGCGAGCCACGGCACGGCGGCGCGCGGGTCGGCGTCCACCACGGCGGCCGTGTAGAAGCCGCTGATCGCGCGGGCGGCCTCCACCTCACGCGTGAAGCGGACCCGGAAGAGCTGGTCCTCGGCGAGCTCCGTACGCACGGTCTTGATCGCCACTCGTCGGCCGGACGCCGAGCGGGCGAGATAGACCAGCCCCATGCCGCCGGCCCCGAGCCGTCCCAGCACCTCGAACGGGCCGATCCGCCTCGGGTCGTGCTGCGTCAGCTGCTCCACCACTTGCCTGCCACCTCCCCGTACGGACCTCAGGAACAGAAGTCCGCGAAAAACCCCGCCCTGTGCAGCGTCTCACCACTGGGCACCACCCGGCGGTGCGCTCCCTGATTGTTCCTGGCCGATGCGATGGTTGCGAACCCGGGGGCGGATCGGGGTGTCACATGTCACTTTGCCCTCTATCAGGACACCGGGGGCTGAAGTACGGCGAACTCGGCACCCTGATCGTCGTGCAGGACCGCCATCCGCCCGTACGGGATACCGAAGGGCGGCGCGGAGACCCGGCCGCCGAGCCCGACCGCCGTCTCGGCGGCGGCGTCGCAGTCCGCGACGGCGAAGTAGCTGAGGAAATAGCTGGGCATCTCGGCCGGGAAGGCGTCGGTGATCACGCTGCGTCCGCCGATCGCGGTGTCGGGGCCGGGTTCGGTGCCTTCGGGGGACCACATGCGGTAGTCGACGCCGGACTCGGAGGCGCCCGCACCGCCGGAGCCGGACTCGGCAGATCCGGACTCGGAGGCGCCCCCATCGCCGGTGCCCCCATCGCCGGTGCCCGGCTCGCCGTGATCGGTGCCGGACTCGCCGAGATCGGTTCCGCGGAAGCCGAAGACCTTCTCGTAGAAGGCGTCGACGCGGTCCTTCTGCCGGGTGTAGACCTCGGTCCAGCAGAAGGATCCGGGCTCGTTCTGCTTCTCGAACCCGCTGCGGTCACCGGCCTGCCAGAGCCCGAAGACCGCACCGCCCGGGTCGGCGGCCTGCGCGAGCACGCCCGCGCGGCCGACCCGGACGGGCTCGGTGATGACCTGGCCGCCCTCCTGCCGGATCAGGGCGACGGTCGCGGCGATGTCGTCGGTGGCGAAGTGGACGCCCCAGGCGGTCGGCATCCGGCCGTCCTGCTTGGCGGCGAGTGCGGCAACGAGCTTGCCGTCGCTGAGGGCCTCGGCGTACGCGCCCCCGGCGGCGTCCCCGGCCCGGAAGGTCCACCCGAAGAGCCCGCCGTAGAAGCGCTTGCCCGCTTCGAGATCGGGGAGCTGCGCGTCCACCCAGCACGGCGCGGAGCGCGGGAATGCGGCCATGGGCCCGGGTCCTTCCATCGAAGTGACGCTCGTCACACTCAAAGTAGCCCCGCACCGCATGTACCGCGCAGCGAATGCCCTTCGTCGAACGAAGGTTCGATATCGGAGCTCCTTGGCCGTCGCGTCACGGAAAGTTATCCACCAAAGTTGTCCACAGGCTGTTGATAACACTATTCAGGCTGTGGATCGCATCCGTCGAAATCCGGCCACTTCTCCCATGCCACCCCACTGCACCTGCGGAACTCCCCATTTGCAGTCGGCCGAATCGCGCTCCGATCACCCCTCGGTAAGCTGACGGCATGACAGGACAAGTGCGCACCGTCGACGGCCGCGTGGCCGGTCGACGAGGACAGGCGACGCGGCAGAAGCTGCTCGACTGCCTCAGCGAGATGCTCAGCTCCTCGCCTTACCGGGACGTCAAAGTCATCGACGTCGCCCGCAAGGCGGGGACTTCACCCGCAACCTTCTATCAGTACTTCCCCGACGTCGAGGGAGCTGTCCTCGAGATCGCCGAAGAAATGGCCAAGGAGGGCGCCGCGTTGACCGAATTGGTCGCCGGCCGCTCCTGGGTCGGCAAGGCGGGCTGGCAGACCTCCGAAGAGCTCGTCGAGGGGTTCCTCGACTTCTGGCGACGCCATGACGCGATCCTGCGCGTGGTCGACCTGGGGGCGGCCGAGGGCGACAAGCGGTTCTACAAGATCCGCATGAAGATCCTGAACTCGGTCACCAACTCCCTCACCGATTCGGTGAAGGAGCTCCAGGCCAAGGGCAAGGTCGACAAGGACGTCAGTCCGGCGGCGATGGCGGGCTCGCTCGTCGCGATGCTGGCGGCGGTCGCCTCGCACCAGAAGGGTTTCCAGACCTGGGGCGTCAAGCAGGCGGAACTCAAGCCGAACCTCGCACTGTTGGTGCATCTGGGCATCACCGGCAAGAAACCGACGAGATAGCGCCGGGCGCACCCTTCTTTCCGGCTTCTTGCCTCGCTTCTTCCTGTACTGGGCTCCGCACGGCAATCCCGGGCTGCCCACGTCCTGTCTCACCGATGGCGGACCACCCGATGTGGTCCGCCATCGGCGTATCCGGGCGGCCTCCGCGTCACGGAGTGTCGCGCCGCTCCAGCCGGAAGAGCCGGATCTCCCGCTCCACCCGCGCCTGATACGTGGCGTACGGCGGCCAGAACGTCAGCGCCGCCTGCCACACATCTGCCCGCTCCGCGCCCTCCAGCAGCCGGGCACGCACGGCGATGTCGTGCCCCTTCCAGTTGATGACGGCGTCGTCCGGATGGGCCAGCAGGTTGGCGGTCCAGGCAGGATGACCCGGACGGCCGAAGTTGCTGCCGATCAGAATCCAGCTGTCGCTGCCGCCGCCCTCGGAGCCGCGCTCCGGCATGCAGGCGAGTGGAGTGGTGCGCGGCTGTCCGCTCTTCGCCCCGCGCACCGTCAGGATCACCCCGGGCAGCATCCGGGCGCTGAGCAGCACCTTGCCGCGGGTGAGCCGGTGGACGGTGCGGTCCATGGCGGGCACGACGTGCGGGGCGATCCTGGCGAAGGTGCGGGTCGAGGACACCTTCTGGACCAGCCGGACTCCGGGCGCCATCAGACCGCCACCTCCACGCGCGGTTTCCGGACGCCGGGCGTGAACAGACCGGCCTGTTCGGCGGCGTGGTCGCGCAGCCGGTGGACGGGTCCGAAGAGCAGCTCGTCGGCGGCGGCCCGTTTGAAGTAGAGATGCGCCTCGTGTTCCCAGGTGAAGCCGATGCCGCCGTGCAGCTGTACGGCCTCGGCGGTGGTGATCCGCAGCGCTTCCAGCGCCTGGGCGAGCGCGAGCCCTCCGGCTGCCGGGTCCCAGGCCGCGTAGTACGCCGCGGACCTGGCCGCCTGCACCCGTACGTACAGGTCGGCGAGCCGGTGCTTCACCACCTGGAAGGAGCCGATGGCGCGGCCGAACTGCTCGCGCGCCTTGACGTATTCGATGGTCCGGTCGAGTGCGCTCGCCGCGGCTCCGACCGCCTCCGCCGCCAGTACGGCCGCGGTCGTGCGCCCGACGGCGGCGAGTGCTCCGGCCGGTCCCGACACATCCACCGTGTCGTCCGCGCCGAGCAGTTCGGCGGTGGTCTCACGGAGTTCGACACGGGCCACCGGCCGGGTCTCGTCGAGCGAGGTCTGCCGGGTGCGGGCGAGCCCGGTCGCCGTGTCGGAGCGGACGAGGAAGAGGAGAGTCCGGCTGCGCGGGAAGCCACCCGCGTGGGCGGCGACCAGCAGAAGTCCGGCGCTGTGCCCGTCGAGGACCTGGGCGGCTTCCCCGTAGAGCCGCCACCCGTCCGGGCCGGGCCTGGCCTGTACGCCGCCGGACCGGCCGCCGCCCGCCCAGGCGCCGCCGCTGGTGTCGCCGATGAGGCCGAGGGCGGTGGCCGGTGAGCCGCCGGGGACGGCGAGGGTCGCGGTCAGCTCGCCCGCCGCGATGCGGGGCAGCAGGGCGGTGCGCTGGGCGTCGGTGCCGACGGCGGCGATCAGCGGTGCGGCGAGCGCGGCGGTGGCGAGCAGCGGGGACGGCAGCAGGGCGCGGCCGGCCTCCTCGCAGGCGACGGCGAGTTCGGCGGGGCCGCCGCCGACTCCTCCGTACTCCTCCGCGAGCGCGAGGCCGGGCAGTCCGAGGTCCTGGGCGAGCTGCCGCCACAGGGTCTCGTCGTATCCGTGCGCGGTCCGTACGGCGCTCCTGACCTCGGCGGGTCCGCAGCGTTTGGCCAGCAGTTCGCGCAGGGTGCGGCGGATCTCGTCCTGTTCCGCGGTGAAGGCGGCGTCCATCGTCGGGCTCCTTCCCCTCAGGGGCCGTCGGCTCCTGATCTGACGGGCCGTCATGCTAGGGGTGGTGGCGCCAGAAACCCAGACTCGCGCACACCCCTGCCCCCGGACCCGATCCCGCCCGTACGCCGGTCCGCACCACCGCATCTGATGTACCGTCAGATTCATGCCTTCCTCACCCTCCTCCACCCCGCGCAAGGTCGCTGTCGTCGGCATATCCCTCGCGGACTGCGGACGCGTCGACGGCCCGACGCCGTACGCCCTCCATGCCCAGGCCGCCCGCCGGGCACTCGCCGACTCGGGCCTGGACCGCTCGGTCGTCGACGGTTTCGCCTCCGCCGGACTCGGCCCGCTCGCCCCCGTCGAGGTCGCCGAGTATCTGGGGCTGAAACCCACCTGGGTCGACTCCACGGCGGTCGGCGGTGCGACCTGGGAGGTGATGGCCGCCCACGCCGCCGACGCGATCGCGGCAGGCCACGCGAACGCCGTACTCCTGGTGTACGGATCGACCGCCCGCGCCGACATCAGGGCGGGGCGCCGCACGTCGAACCTGTCGTTCGGTTCGCGCGGCCCGCTCCAGTTCGAGGTGGCGTACGGGCACTCACTGATCGCCAAGTACGCCATGGCCGCCCGCCGCCATATGCACGCGTACGGGACGACGCTGGAGCAGCTCGCCGAGGTGGCGGTCCAGGCGCGGGCGAACGCTGCGGCCAACCCGGACGCGATGTTCCGGGACCCGATCACGGTGGACGACGTGTTGTCCGGCCCGATGATCGCGGACCCGTTCACCAAGCTGCACTGCTGCATCCGCAGCGACGGCGGGTGCGCGGTGCTGCTGGCCGCGGAGGAGTACGTATCGGACACAGCAAAGGCTCCGGTGTGGATCCTCGGCACGGGTGAGCACGTCTCGCACTCCACGATGTCGGAGTGGGACGACTTCACGGTCTCCCCGGCGGCCGTCTCGGGCCGCCTGGCGTTCGAACGGGCCGGGGTACGGCCGGCGGACATCGACCTGGCCGAGATCTATGACGCCTTCACCTATATGACGCTGGTGACGCTGGAGGACCTCGGATTCTGCGCGAAGGGCGAGGGCGGCGCCTTCGTCGAGAAGGGCCGCACGGGCCTGACCGGCGAACTCCCGGTCAACACCGACGGCGGCGGCCTCTCCGCCTGCCACCCCGGCATGCGCGGGCTGTTCCTGCTGGTGGAGGCGGTACGGCAACTGCGCGGGGAGGCGGGAGACCGTCAGGTCCGGAAGACGGACGGACGGCTGCCGGAGCTGGCGGTGGCCTCGGGGACGGGCGGCTGGTTCTGCTCGTCGGGGACGGTGGTGCTGGGGCGGGCATAGCTCCGCGGCACGTGCCGTGCCGGGGCCTTCGGGGCCCCACCTGCACCCAGGGGCCGAATCGGTCAGATCCGGGCGGCGGCCTCGGTGAGGCAGTGGCGCAGGATCTGCTCGATCTCGTCGAAGGTGCCCTGGTCCGCGATCAGCGGCGGCGAATCCGTTGCGTATGCGCCATTCCACTTCGGAGTTCGTTGCGATCAGCGCGATGACATGTCGATCTCGACAGTCTGACCGAGGCCGGTCGGGGGGCCTTCCCGGCAGCTCAGACCCCTACGACGGTGAGCGTCCCCTCCAGCCCCTTGAAGTCGTCGGCGTTACGCGTGTAGAGCGGCAGCGCTCTGATCGACGCGATGGACGCGATCATGAGGTCCAGTCGCCGTGGGCGCGGATCGCGCCCGGCCGCGATGACCAGGGCCACGAGAGTCCCGTACCTGGCGGCGGCGTCGCCGTCGAAGGGCAGAGGCTCGAAGTCTGCGACGGCAGCTCCCAGCTTCTCCATCCGGGCAGCCCGCACCGCCGGTTCCTTGGCCATGGCAACGCCTTGCTGCAGTTCGGCCAACGTCACAGCCGTGAGTGCGGGGATCACCGGCAGATCACCGGGACTCAGCACGTCGAGGTCGATATAGGTGCACGTGTCGAGCACCCCCGTGCGGTAGCGCTCAGCCACGGTCGCGCTCCCAGGGGTCGTCGTCCCCGACGCGGTCCTCCGCGCCGAAGAACTCGTCCGCCTCACGGCGCATCAGCGCGTGATCCACACGAGGCAGCCGCCGGTGGCGGGCAACCAACTCCTCCGCGCTCAGCTGCCGCTTCCGGGTGAGCGGCCGCAGCTCCGCGACCTCTATGCCATTGCGGGTGATGTGAAAGATCTCGCCCCCCTCCACCGCATCCATGACTTCGGCGGATTTGTTCCGGAATTCCCGCTGCGTGATGGTCTTCATGGAATCAGCGTAGCCCAGCGTGTCTCATGGTGCTACGTCGATGCTTTTTCAGAGGCCCCTGATGTCCAATGGCCGCATGACGGATGCATCGACACCTGCGCAGCGCACCTTCCGGGACCTCCTTCACGCCCAGCACGTCTGGGATGTGGACCTCCCCGCCTTCGACCTGGCCGCTGCGCCCCGTGCCCCGATTCCCCTCTTCCGCACCTGGTTCGCGGAGGCGGTGGCCGCCGGGCAGACCGAGCCGCACACCATGTCGCTGGCCACGGTCGATACCGACGGCCACCCGGACGTACGGACGCTGATGCTGCACGACGCGGACGACCGCGGCTGGCACTTCGCCACGCACGCCACCAGCACCAAGGGCCGCCAGCTCGCCGCGCATCCGCATGCGGCCCTCGGCTTCTACTGGCCGGCGCAGGGTCGCCAGGTACGCGTACGAGGTCCGGTCACCGCGTGCCCACCCGCCGAGAGCCGGGCCGATCTGCACGCCCGGTCGACCGGCGCCCTGGCGTCGGCGCTGGTGGGGCGGCAGAGCGAGGTACTGGACTCGTACGAGGACCTCACCCGGGCTTCCGAGACCGCCTGGGAACGGGCGCAGGCAGAACCGGACGCGGACGTGACGAGCTGGACGCGGTACGTGGTGGAGCCGCGCGAGGTCGAGTTCTTCCAGGGCGACGCGCAGCGACGGCACATCCGGCTGCGCTACCGCCGGGCGGGCGGGTCGTGGGAGCGGGAGCTGCTCTGGCCGTGAGCCGGTAAACCGATTTCCACCAGAAAGGGGCACTATGGGAAGCAGGTGAGTTGCTGGAGGCATTCCATGACACGAGCCCGTTCCCGTTACGCCCCCGACCACGGTCTGACCACGCGCATGGTCACCACCATGTTCCTGATCGGACTGCTGTACGTGGTCCTGGTGGGCGTGCTCCTCGCGGTGCTGCGGGGCGCCTGGCCGATCATCCTGATCGTCGTGGGTGGCCTGTTCATCGCGCAGTTCTGGTTCAGCGACCGCATCGCCGCCTTCAGCATGGGCGCCCGCGAGGTCACCCCCGAGGAAGCACCCGAGCTGCACGGCACCATCGACCGGATCTGCGCCCTGGCCGACATGCCGAAACCCCGGGTGGCCATCGCCCGGAGCGACGTACCGAACGCCTTCGCCACCGGCCGCGGCGAGAGGACCGCCCTCGTCTGCGCCACCACCGGGCTCCTGCGCAGACTGCAACCCGAGGAGCTGGAGGGCGTCCTCGCCCACGAGATGTCGCACGTCGCGCACCGGGACGTCGCCGTCATGACGATCGCCTCGTTCCTCGGTGTCATGGCCGGCGTGGTCACCCGCGTCGCCCTCTGGGGCGGCTTCTCCCGCAGCAGCCGCAGCAGCGACCCCGTCGGCATCGCGATCCTGCTGATCCCGCTGATCAGCGCCGTCGTGTACTGCCTGAGCTTCCTGCTCACGCGACTGCTCTCGCGCTACCGCGAACTCTCCGCCGACCGCGCCGCCGCCCTCCTCACCGGCCGCCCCTCCGCGCTCGCCTCGGCGCTCACCAAGGTCAGCGGGCAGATGGCCCGGATCCCGACGGAGGATCTGCGGAAGGCAGAGCCGTACAACGCCTTCTACTTCGTCCCGGCGTTCTCCTCGAAGGAGAGCCTCAGCCGGCTGCTCTCCTCCCACCCGACCCTCGAACAGCGCCTCGACCAGCTGGCCCGCATCTCCGCCGAACTCGCCCGCCCGTAAGGAGTCCGCAGTGGGTCTGCTCGACACGATCCTGGGACGCAGCAAACCGGTCCGCCCCGACCTCGACCAGCTCTTCGCCGTACCGTCCGCCGCGCTCACCCTCCAGGCGGGCGCGGGCTTCATCCCCACCGGTCTGGGCTCGGTCTGCTTCGCGGGCGTGGAGGGCGGCACCTTCGCCCGTATCCAGCAGGACGTACAGGAACTGCTCGATGCGGACACGGACCGGGGCGGGATCCCGGTGGAGTTCAGCCACGACACGTACGGCTACACCTGGCTGCTCGCCCGCCACTCCCCCGACGACGTGGCCGCCCTGGTCAACGACCTGCACGCGGTCAACACCCTGCTCCAGGACGGCGGCTTCGGCCCGCAACTGCTCTGCTCACTGATCGGCTTCCGGAACGCCGAAGGGCGCTCGCTGGCGCTGGTCTACCTCTACAAGCGCGGCACGTTCTATCCGTTCGCCCCGGTGCCGGGCGGCGCCGAGAAACGCGACAGCCCCCTGGAGCTGCAGGTCAGGGCGACACTGGGCGACGACTTGCGGGTCGAGCAGGATCTCTCCCGGTGGTTCCCGGTCTGGGGCGCGCCCGGCCTGTGAAGATCAGACAGCGCGCGCACCGGCCACGAAGGCGGACCAGGCGGCCGGGGTGACCGCGAAGGTGGGGCCGTCGGTGACCTTGGAATCGCGGACGTGGACGGTATGGGGGCCGGTGGCGACCTCTAAGCAGGCGCCGCCCCAGTTGTTGCTGTAACTCGACTTGAACCAGGCCGGTTCCGTCGCATTCATAGCTGCGCCGCTTCCCCTCGATGAGCTCCGCGGTCTCCCATGGCGTGAGCGCCTGCGCCCGCAGGGTGCCGAAGAGGTCGAAGAGATCGCACCTGCGACGGCTCACCACTCGCCCCCACAGCCACCACCACTCTCACCACATTGCCGAATGTAGACCGTGTCTACCTGGTCACGCTACGCAGTCGGCGGGATCCTCGTATCCATGACGAGCAAGAAACTCCCCGAATGGGTACCGCCCGCGGGGCTGCAACTCCATCTGACCGGCGTCCACTTCGACGCCATCCGGGTGCGCGGCGTACGCGGCGAGGCCGTCCTGCACCACCTCGCCGCGCTCACGGACGGCGAACCGGGTCCGGTGGTCCGGGAGGTCGCGGGCGGGCGGTGGACGTACTTTCTGATCCCGCCCGGGGTGAGCAAGGAGTACGACTGGCCGCCCGGGGCGACCTGCCTCGGACCGTCGGCGCGGGATCTGTACGTGGGGATCCCCGCGGCGCACGGCAACACGTATCCGCTGAGCTGGCGGTGCGGGGCGCCGGAGGAGGGGGAGTTCGTGGACGCGGAGCTGCTGCACGGGGTGGTGGTCGCGCAGTTGGTACGGGAGAACTGGTGACCCGTTCCGTATCATCAGGTTCATGACTCCTGAGCGCCCGAATTCCGTCAGTCGGCTTCGTGCCTCCGACGCCGACCGCGAAGCGGTGGTGGAGCAACTCCAGGAGGCGGCGGCCGAGGGCCGCATCGATCTCGACGAGCTGGATACGCGCCTGGGGCAGGCGCTCGGCGCCAAGACCTTCGCCGAGCTGGAACCCCTCACCGCCGATCTGGCGCCCGCGCCGCAGAACGCGACGGAGCCGCTGGTCGTCGAGGGCGGCATGGGCGGCCTGGCACGGACCGGACGGTGGAAGGTGCCTGCGCGCATCGACGTGGACGGCGGCATGGGCGGCGCCAAGCTCGACTTCACGCAGACCGAGACCCGACTGCGCGAGATCGAGCTGGAGGTCAACGGCCAGATGGGCGGGGTCGTCGTCGTCGTGCCCAGGGGGTGGGCGGCGGAGAGCGACGACGTCCGTCCCGGCCTGGGCGGCTTCAAGGACCGGACCCGGGGCGAGAGGCTCCCGGGCGCACCGCTGCTCCGCCTCACCGGCTCGGGCGGCATGGGCGGAGTCGTCGTCCGCCACCCCAACATCTGGGAGCGGTGGAAGCTGCGCCGCAGCAAGCGGCGCTGACCCTGCTGCGTCAGGCACCGGCTTCCGGCCGGAAGACCGGGACCGCCTCGCACCCCTCCTCCTGCCGGAAGGAGACGCGCAGCTCCATGCCGATCGCGAGGGCCGACTCCTCGCAATCGACGATCTCCGTCATCATGCGGGGCCCCTCGGCGAGTTCGACGACGGCCGCCGTGTACGGGACGCGGGAACCGAACGGCGGCAGGTCGTTGCGGTGGACGACGGACCAGGTGTAGAGCGTGGCGCGGCCGCTCGCCCGCTCCCAGTCGACGTCCTCGCTCCAGCATGTGGGGCAGAACTCGCGCGGATAGTGGTGGGCGGCGCCGCAGGCACGGCACCGTCGGAGCAGCAAGTGGCCCTCGGCGGCGGCGTCCCAGTAGCGGCGGGTGAAGTCGTCCGGTTCGGGCAGGTCGAAGCGGGGGGCGGCGGCGGTCAACCGAAAAGTCCGATCGCGTGGTCGAGGGACCAGACCTGCCAGGACATGGCGAAGAGGGCGACCAGCGAGATCAGCGCCATCATCGCGTTCTGCCCCTGCTCGGCCCAGTCGTGGATCATCAGCACGAGATAGAGGAGGTTGAGGAGCAGCCCGCCGACGAGCGCGACCGGGGTCAGGAAGCCGACGATCAGCCCGATACCGAGGGCGAGTTCCGCGTACACGACGAGGTGGGCCATCGCCTTGGGGCGGGGCGCGACGACCTTCTCGAAGCCGCTCCTGACCGCCGGCCACTTGTGCTTGCCCGCGACGTCCGCCGCCCAGGCGATGCCCGTACCGCGTTCGAACCAGCCCTTCTTGTCCTTGTGCCGCCAGCTCTCCAGCCACCACAGCCCGAGCCCTGTTCGAAGGACGGCGAGCCACTCGGCTCCGCCGAGCCAGATCGTCCGCATCAGGACCCCTCCCGCTCAAAGCATCTGACGGTACATCAGTTCAGCTGATCCGGCACTGCTGCGCAAGAGGTGCGCAGAACATGGGCCGAAGGCACACGCCCGTGATCAATTCGCAATCGATTCCGCTCTTGACCGAGACCCATCAAGTGAGCGCGCGATTACGCTCCGAACCATGCCCGACAGCACCCCTACCGCCGGTAGCTCCAGCTCCGCGCCCACCGACATCACGGAACACCGGCCCGTCTATGTCATCGGCGGCGGCCCGGGCGGTCTCGCCGCCGCGGCCGCCCTGCGCGCGCAGGGGGTGCGGGCCGTCGTGCTGGAGAAGTCCGAGAGCGTCGGCGCCTCCTGGCGCCGCCACTACGACCGGCTGCATCTCCACACCACCCGGCGCTGGTCCGCACTGCCGGGGCTCACGATGCCGCGCCGGTTCGGACGCTGGGTGGCCCGCGACGACGTGGTGCGCTACCTGGAGAAGTACGTCGAACAGCATGAGCTGGAAGTGGTGACGGGCGTCGAGGTGACCCGTATCGACCGGGCGGTGGACGGCACCGGCTGGCAGCTGACCGCAAGCGGCGGACGGGTCCTGACCGGGCGGGCCGTCGTCGTGGCCACCGGCCACAACCACACCCCACGTATCCCCGACTGGGCGGGCCGCGACACGTTCACCGGCGAGCTGCTGCACGCCTCGGACTACCGCAATCCCGCCCCGTACGCGGGCAGGGACGTCCTCGTCGTCGGCATCGGCAACACGGGGGCGGAGATCGCCGTGGACCTGGTGGAGGGGGGCGCTTCCCGGGTGCGGATCGCGGTACGCACCGTTCCGCACATCGTGCGCCGCTCCACGGCGGGCTGGCCCGCGCAGGCGACCGGCATCCTGGTCCGCAGACTGCCGGTGCGCCTGGTCGACCGGGCCGGCCGGCTGATGGCCAGGGCCGCCGTGCCCGACCTCTCCGAACAGGGCTTGCCGCGCCCGGACACGGGTCTCTACTCACGGGTCAAGGACGGCGCCATTCCGGTCCAGGACGTGGGGCTGATCGACGCGGTGCGGGGCGGCCGGGTGGTGCCGGTGCCAACCGTCGATTCATTCGACAAGGGCGCGGTGGTGCTGGCGGACGGGACCCGGATCACGCCGGACGCCGTGATCGCGGCAACCGGCTACCGGCGGGCGCTCGAAGGGCTGGTCGGACACCTCGACGTACTGGACGCACGAGGCAGGCCGGTCGTGCACGGCGGCCGCACGCCGAAGCAGGCGCCAGGTCTCTACTTCACCGGGTTCACCAACCCGATCAGCGGCATGCTCCGCGAAATGGCCCTGGACGCGGAGAAGATCGCCAAGCGGCTGGCGAAGCGAACCGGCTGACCCCGGGGGCCGTGACCCGGGACTTCGCGTCCCGCAGGCCGGCGTGCCCGGCGCTTCCCCGCCTCGTCGTCACGGACACCGCCGAGGGCGTCCTCTCCGGTCCGGAAAAGAAATTCTCGGGGTCTGTCACATCCGCGCGACGCGTTCCGTCATTGCTGTGAAGGACGAAAACGAGCGGGTGTCACCACAGGCCCCGAAGATCCGGAGGAGCAGCACCATGGAAGCACGGATGAAGAACCCGGCCGCCGTCATCCCCGAGGCCATGCCCGCCATCCAGGAACTCCTGAAGGCCACCCGGAACCGTGGCGTCCCGGACTCGACGCTGGAACTCGTCCACTTGCGGGCGAGCCAGATCAACGGATGCAGCTTCTGCGTCGACTACGGGGTCCGCAGCGCCAGGAAGGCGGGCACGGCCGACGAGAAGCTGTTCGCCGTGGCGGCCTGGCGCGAGGCGCCGTACTTCTCCGACGAGGAGCGCGCGGCGCTGGCGCTCGCCGAGGCGGCGACCCGTCTGAGCGACCGGGGCGACGCGGTGCCGGACGACATCTGGGACGCGGCGGCCGGCCACTTCGACGAGCAGGGGCTCGCCGCGCTGACTCTGATGATCGGCATCACCAACCTCTTCAACCGCCTCAACGCCACCACCAGGCAGCCGGCGGGCGCGCCGACCTGGTAGCCGGTACGCGGAGAAGGGCCTCCGCAGCCGCGGAGGCCCTTCTCGCTTTCTCCCGGCCCTACTTGGTGAAGCAGAAGTACTTCCAGGCGCCGTGCGTGGTCGAGTTCACGGTGTCGCCGGAGGAGCCGTTGACGTACGAGGAGCGCAGACGCATCCGGTAGCCGGTCTCGTGCGTGCCACCGAGCGTCACGACGGACTTGCCGTCGGTGCCGAGCTTGAAGTACTTCGAGCCCCCGTCGTACCACTTGCCCTGGTAGTAGATCTCCAGGTCCAGCTTCTGCGCGCGGTTCTTGTAGTACGTCATGGTCGTGGTGAAGACCGGGTTGGTCTTCTTGTGGAAGTACGCGTACGAGGCCGAGCCGATCTTCGCTGTTTTGTACTGCTTGGCAACCGACGTGGAGATCTTCACCCTGGCGTACGCGGTCGACTTCACGGACGTCGGCGCGTACCGGGCATCGCCCGCGAACACGGCGGTCACCGTGGTGTCCCGGGTCATGTCCACGGTCACCGACAGGTTCCCGCTGGAGTTGACCGTGCCCTTCCTGAGCAGCTTCTTCGGCTTGTCCGCGCCGAACGGGTCGGACCAGATCTCCACGGTCCGGTTCTTGTACGTCGTGCCGAGGTGCGCGGTGAACGAGACGTCCGCACCGTAGGAATACGTGGAACCGTTCCGGTTCAGCGTCAGCGACGGCGTCGCCCGGGAGACGTCCACCTTCGCGGACGCGGAGGCCGCGGTGTGCGTGGCATCACCGGCGTACTGAACGGCGTAGGTGACGTCCCCGCCCGCGGGCGGGGTGTCCGTGAACGAGAACGCGCCGTCCGCGGCGACCGTGGTCGTACCGAGCGACGTGCCCTTCGGGCTGTCGAGGTCGGTACGGACCACCGTGACCTTCGCGTCCGCCGGGAACGGCTTGTCGGAGGTCAGCCTGCCGGTGGCGCCGAGCTGCTTGCCGCGGGTCGCCCGGGCGGGAGCGGAGAGCGCCGCCGTGACCGGGTAGCGGGCGGCGTCGTCGAGGACGCGGAGATAGGTCCTGCCCTGGCCCTGGGCGATGGCGAACAGCCGGCTGCCGTCCGGCGCCCAGCTCAGACCCTGAGCGGCGATGATGTCGCCGCCGGGCGTGGACGCGCCGTAGGTGTAGGTGCGGAACGGCTGCGTCGCACCGGGCTTGAAGACGAAGACGTCCTTGTCGTACGGGCTGTTGGCGGCCAGGGCGACCGTGCCGTCCGGTGCGATCGCGGCGGAGTCGGGGCCGTACGCGTCGATCGGGTAGCCGCCGGTGCGGATCAGGTCACCGGCGTTGATCGCGGTCGCCTCGTAGGAGGAGGTGCCCGAGGTGGTGACGATCTGCGCGCCGTCGGCACTGAGCGCGAAGTCCGCCATCTCGCTGCTGGCATCGGCCTGCGTCCCCTCCTTGCGCAGGACGGGGGCGCCGGTGGACACGTCGTACACCGCGAGGCCCGACCAGGTGCCGTGGAATCCGAGCACCAGGGTGTTCCCGGCGGACTCCAGCTCGGGGGCGTCGGTCCACATGTTGCCGGGGAGCCGGCCGAGAGCGATCTCGGGGTTGCTCTGCGCGGGGTCGAACGAGCCCAGGTTGCGCGAGGACTCCTGCCCGTACGTGAACCAGACCTGTCCGCCCGCCACCGCCAGGGTCTGCGGGCCGGTGTTCTCGCCGGTGCTGTACCGGGCGGTCGCGGTCGAGTTGACCGTCTCGATGGCCACGACGGCGTCGGCGCCCGGGAGGGCCGCGTAGACGAATCCGGAGTCGGGCGAGATCGCCAGATCCCTGACGCCGGAGAGATTCGGGACGGTCGCCACGACCTGGCCCGCGTAGTCGGTGACGACGATCTTGTTGCCGGCCGGATCGCTGATGTAGACCCGCTTGTGGACACCGTCCACGGCGAGGTCGCCGTACGAGGAAACCGGCAGAGCGTTGGCCGAGTCGGCTGCCGCCGGTCCCGCGGCACCGACGGCCATGACCGACGAACTGAAGAGGACCGCGAGCGCGGTCGCCACGGTGCGCATGCGCACGTTGATACGTACCCCCAGGGAGAAACCCGGTTTGGTCGGCCGGGTGACGAGTCGGGCCGCGCGACACCCGCACATCGTCAGGTGAAGAAGTGAAGACGATGTGAAGGGCGCGGCCGCACGCGCAGCGTATGTCATGACTGCGGCAAATGGGGAGGGTTTTCGGGCCGGAGCCGGGGATCGCCGGCCCGGCGGGCCCGTCCAGCCTTTGCCTGCACACCCATTCCTGACGGAGCGTCAGTTCAGTAACCTGACAGTGTGTCAGCTTATGGCTGGCCGGGTACAGGCACCCCGACGGACTTCTGGCAGGAGTGGGCGGAACGATGCTTGGATCGACTCACGGCACCCTCACCACACACTTCCGCGCCCGGGTGGTGGCCTGCGGCGAAGAGCCGCACTCCGCCGTCCACAGCATGGCGGTCGCCGCCGCGGAAGGCGATCTCGATGTCAGCGGACGCCCGCTGCACGCTCCCGTGCCGGATCTGGACCGGTTCTTCCGGCCCGAGTCCGTGGCCGTCATCGGGGCGTCCGACGCCGAGGGTCGGCCCAATACCGGCATCACCCGGCAGCTCGTCGTCTGGGCCGAGCGGGTCGGGGCGCGGCTGCATCCGGTCCATCCCACGCGGGAGTCCGTGTTCGGCCGGCCCTGCTCCCGTTCCGTCGCGGACCTGCCGGAGCAGGTCGATCTGGCGGTGCTGCTGGTCGGCGACCCGCTTCCGTTGATCGAGGAACTCGGGCAGGCCAAGGTGAAGTTCGCGGTCGCCTTCGCCTCCGGGTTCGCCGAGACCGGCGAGGAGGGCGCCGCCGCCCAGGCGCGGCTGGCGGCCGCGGTGGAGCGGTCGGGGCTGCGGCTGCTCGGGCCGAACACCAACCTCAACGCGTTCGAGGCGTTCCGGGACGACCTCGACGGGCCGGCGATCGCCCTGATCACCCAGTCCGGTCACCAGGGCCGTCCCGTGTACACCCTCCAGGAGCTGGGCGTACGGCTGTCGCACTGGGCGCCCACGGGCAACGAGGCGGATCTGGAGACCGCCGACTTCATCTCGTACTTCGCCGAGCGCCCCGAGGTCGGGGCCATCGCCGCCTATGTCGAGGGCCTCAAGGACGGCCGCTCCTTTCTGCTCGCCGCCGACCGGGCGGCGCGGGCCGGGGTGCCGGTCGTGGCGGTCAAGGTGGGGCGTACGGAGACGGGGGCCAGGATGGCCGCGTCACACACCGGCAAGCTGACCGGCGCCGACCAGGTGGTGGACGCGGCGATGCGGCAGTTCGGCGTGATCCGGGTGGACGGGCTCGACGAACTCCAGGACACCGCGGCCCTGCTGGCCCGGGCGCGGAAGCCGCAGGCCGACGGGGTCGTCGTGTATTCGATCTCGGGCGGCACGGGCGCGCACTTCTCGGACCTGGCGACCGGGGCGGGGCTGAAGCTCCCCACCCTGTCCGAGGAGAAGCAGCGCGAACTGCACGCATGGATTCCCGGCTATCTGAACGTGGCGAACCCCGTCGACAACGGCGGGCACCCGGTCGGCGACTGGCGCGGCCGGAAGATCATCGACGCGATCCTCGCCGACCCGGACGTGGGGGTGCTGATCTGTCCGATCACCGGCCCGTTCCCCCCGATGAGCGACCGGCTCGCGCAGGACCTGGTGGACGCGGCGGAGACCACGGACAAGCTGGTGTGTGTGGTGTGGGGCTCGCCGGTCGGCACGGAGGACGCGTACCGCACGACGCTGCTCGGCTCGTCGCGCGTCGCCACCTTCCGCACCTTCGGCAACTGCATCACCGCCGTGAAGGCCTATCTGGACCACCACCGGTTCGCCGCCTCGTACCGCTCGCCCTTCGACGAGGCGCCGCGCACCCCGTCGCCCTCGTTCCGCAAGGCGCAGGCCCTGATGCGCCCGGGCCACCAGCTGAGCGAGCACGCGGCAAAGCAGCTGCTGCGGGCGTACGGAATCCGCGTGCCGCGGGAGCAGTTGGTGACGAGCGCCGCGGCGTCCGTCCGAGCCGCGGGCCTGGTCGGCTACCCGGTCGTGATGAAGGCGTCCGGCGCGCGGCTCGCCCACAAGACGGAGCTGGGCCTGGTCAAGGTCGGGCTCACCTCCGCGAGCCAGGTCCGCGACGCGTACCGCGAACTGACCGACATCGCGCGGTACGAGGGCGTCGAGCTCGACGGCATCCTGGTCTGCCAGATGGTCGAGCGGGGCGTCGAAATGATGGTCGGCGTCACGCACGACGCCCTGTTCGGACCGACGGTCACGGTCGGGCTCGGCGGCGTGCTCGTGGAGGTGCTGCACGACGCCGCGGTGCGGGTGCCGCCGTTCGGCGAGGACCAGGCGCGGTCGATGCTCGGCGAACTGCGCGGCCGGGCCCTGCTGGAAGGCGTACGCGGCGGACCGCCGGTGGACGTCGACGCGCTCGTCGAGGTCGTGCTGCGGGTCCAGCGGATGGCGCTGGAACTGGGCGACGACATCTCCGAGCTGGACATCAACCCGCTGATGGTGCTGGGGCGGGGACAGGGAGCGGTGGCGCTGGACGCGCTGGCCGTCTGCCGCTGACCGGTCACACCGCCGGCCACGGCGTCCGACGCGCCACCGGTCACACCACCTACCCAGGAGCTGCCTCATGCCGTCCTCCCCCGAAGACACCGCCGAGCACACCGGACACACCGGGTCCGCCGCACCGGCCGACCCGCTCGATTCATTGATACTCCACGCCACTGACAACGGCGTCTCGTGGATCACGCTGAACCGCCCCGAGGCGATGAACGCCGTCACCTGGGACCAGCGGGAACGCGTCATCGCGCTGCTCGCCGAGGCCTCCGCCGACCCGGCGGTCCGGGCCGTCGTCCTCACCGCCACCGGCCGCGGCTTCTGCGCGGGCGCCGACCTGCGAGGCGCGCCGTCGACCGGCGACCGGGTGCCGGGGGATGTGGCCCGTACGATCCGGCTCGGCGCTCAGCGCCTGATCGCCGCGGTCCTGGACTGCGAGAAGCCGTTGATCGCGGCCGTCAACGGCACGGCGGCCGGTATCGGTGCCCATCTCGCGTTCGCCTGCGATCTGGTGCTGGCTGCCGAGTCGGCGAAGTTCATCGAAGTCTTCGTACGCCGCGGCCTCGTGCCCGACGGCGGCGGCGCGTATCTGCTGCCGCGCCTGATCGGGCCGCAGCGCGCCAAGGAGCTGATGTTCTTCGGCGACTCGCTCCCGGCGGCGGACGCGGAACGCCTGGGTCTGGTCAACCGGGTGGTCCCGGACGAGGAACTGGAAACGGAGGCCCGCGCGTGGGCCCAGCGCCTGGCCGACGGCCCGACCCGCGCGATCGCCCTCACCAAGCAGCTGGTGAACGCCTCCCTCGACTCCGACCGGGCGACGGCCTTCGCGGCCGAGGCGATGGCCCAGGAGATCAATATGACAACGCAGGACGCCAACGAGGGCGTGGCAAGCTTCGTGGAACGGCGTACACCGAAGTACCGAGGGTTGTGAGGAATCCGGGGGCGCTCACGCCTGCATCCACCACCACCACGGAGAAACTGCTCCCGTCTGTGCCGCCGGGACTCACCGGTTGGCGTGGTCGCCGGCGGGCCCCGGCCGCAGCCCGCGGGGAAACTTCAGCCGCCGCCTCCACCCGATCGAAGGAGAGAGACCCCGACGACACCGTCACAACCGCGCTCACCAGGTGTTTGAGGGTCGTGATGGTTGGCTGATCGGGTGGCCGCCCTGGTGCAGGGGGAGCACCGGGTCGGCCGGTCAGGAGCGGTTCACGGTGGACCCCGCCCAGCCTCTGGCCGGGCGGGGTCCACGAGCGACTGGCAGCGGAGCAGGGGCTTGCGCACGGTCGAGGCGGTGTTCGCCTGGCCGATTCAGTGCTACTGGAAGAGCGCCTGTGCGTGGTTCAGGCCGTACCTGGCGACATCGGTACCCAGTGTGACCCCGGCCTCATCCGCGAGTCGGGTGTGAATGCCCAGCCAGACCCGCGCGTCCATGTTCTCCAGCGTGAGCTGGTGCCATGCGGTGTAGGTACGGACGACGCCTGGCGCGGTGCCGCTGGTCAGGGTGAACGGGGCCGTGCGCGGTCCTGCGAGGGCGGTGAGAACGGTTTCCGCCGCGCCTGCGTAGGTGTTGTGGCCGCTGGGGTAGTCCGGGTGCGCCGGGGTGGTGTGCAGCGGGTTCCATGACGGGTCGGCAGGGATCTCGCCGACGCCTGTCCGGATCGCGGTGACGGGGCGCCACAGCGGGTAGGTGTACTTGCTGTCGGAGGTGGCGATCTGGGTGTCCACCAGCGTGGCGTTGGCCAGGGCGACGAGTTCGGCCTGCTTGCGCAGCGGCTGGTGGGAAGTGGCGGCGAGCGCGACGCGAATCGGCTTGGTCCACAGGGCCGGCGAGGAGTCGAACCAGAAGTTGGCCGTGTCGGTCTGCCGCGCGGTGCGCACGGTGCTGTTCAGCTCGCCGAAGTCTCGAACCTCCTTCAGGTCGGTCTGGTACCGCTTGGACGTCGGAGCGGGAGGCGCGGGCAGTCGGAACTGGCCAGCGCATTTCAGCAGGAAGGGCCGGGCGAACCGGGTGCCGTTCTGGATGGCGGGCGCGAACGCGGGCGGGGTGGGTTGCCAGACGCCTGGCGCGGCCGGCGGCACGGCGAAGGGGGCGTTCACCGAGGCCGCGTCGAGGCCGTCTCCCTCACGGTCGTGCAGGACCTCCAGCGCCTGGCGTTCGCCGGCTGCGGCGCCCAAGGTCTCGGCCGGGCCGTCGGGGGTCTGATCCAGGGTCTGTTGCAGGGCGGCATCCAGCTCCGGGGCACGGGTGGGCACCAGTTCGACCAGGGCGCGGTGCACCGCGGCGGCCAGCGCCGCGTCCTGGTAGCCCCTGCGGTCGACCCCAGACGGCACATGTTGCAAGGCCCGCGCCGCCGCGATCCAACTGACCGCCCAGGTGCGGCTGTTGGTCACCGGAGGGAGTGATGAGCCGGCCGCCGCGATCGTGTCAGCCGTGGTGTCGTACCAGGCGAGCGCCACGGAGGCGCGAGCGTGCCCAGGCGCAGGGGCGGCGGCGACGCTCGGCGCCGCGCCGGAGGCGACCAGCAGTGCCGTGGAGGCCACCAGGGCCACACGGGTCTTCGGGGAGTTCATGGAAGTAGCTCCTCATGGTGGGGGCCGGGTGTCGGCCCGTCCGTCTGGCAGTCATGTCCGACGGGACGCAGAGAACCGAGGACCTTGCACGGGCCGCAGCAGGTTCCCGGACGAAGCCGTGGGGCCTTGGCCCGGGAACCTGCGGAGCACGGTGCCATGCGGGGATGCCGCTGCAGGCAGGGGCAGTCTTCGGCGTGGCCGGACGGGCGCCGGCAACGATGTATCCCGGGAGCCGGCAAGCCCAGGAAGTGCCCAGACATGTCTGCAGCCGGATAACGGGTGTCCGCAGGGGACCGCGTACGGAGCAGCAGACGAAGGCGGGCGAGACGACATCGTCGTCGCTCCGTCTCATCAGCGCCGGCGCACACTGCGGCACACGTGCAGGTGTTCACAGGCCCGGCAGCGGCACCCTCCTGACCCGGCGGGGTTCAGAGCCTGTCGGGTGACCTCTGATCGGGCGAAGGTCACCCGACGGACTCTCAGGCGGGGTCGGCGTTGATATGGAAGGGAACGGTGACGACGTTGGAGGCGACGCCCATCAGATCCAGGTCCTTGGCGCCGATCTTCCCATCGCCGTTGAGGTCCTTCACGACGCCGGGTGCGTCGTTGTAGACGCCGTCGTGGTTGAGGTCGTCGACGACGGCCACGGTCAGGGTGGTGTCGACGTTCTGCCCCACGATGGGGGCGCCGACGATCCAGGTGTCCCACAGTTCGGTCTTGTGCGGGGTGCGGTTGGTGACGCCGGAGAGGTTGAACAGGTTGGCCAGGTTGGTGCCGGGCCCGGAGAAGCCGGGGAGGGTGCTGTTGGTGGTGGAGTCCAGCACGACCAGTCCAGGGATCTTGTCGTCCTGGCCGGTGGAGAACGTGCCGGGGAAGGGGGCGATGTTGTTGTGCGCGGCCGGGCCGGTGAGCTGGAGCCCGTTGAAGCCGGTCCCAGCCAGGGTCTTGCCCCGGAAGGAGAGCTTCAGGTCCACGATCCAGCCCTTGCCCTCCACACCCGCGTTGTCCCCGCGCTTGGGTGAGAGGACCTCCACCTTGACCGGGTGCCTTGCGGTGGAGGCGGACTCGTCCAGGCTCGAGGCGTTCGCGCTGGACAGCCCGGAGGCCGCGACGCCCAGGCCGAGGATCATGGCCGTACCCGCGCCGAGGGACCAGCCGAGGTTCTTCTTCCTCATGACTTGTTCTCCTGAGTGTTGAGAGGCTTGCGGTCATGTGTACGACCACCTGCGGCACCCGGTTCAGCCCGCAGGTCGACCAAGTCGCACAGGGTCGGATCGTCCGGCGTCCGTCAAGGCTGCGGGGACGAGGATGCCGTCCAGCGCGCCCGTGGTCTCGACGCCCGACCCGTGTCCGCGCTCCTGTGCACACCCCTGCTGCAAAGAGCGCCGACAGGCCTTCGTTCCGACGGACGGCGAGAACCTGAGTTCGTCCGCTGCCTGCGGGTGAACTCGAACCCCCAGCTCGTCGTATACGTAGCGGCAAGGGCACACGATCAGTGCCTCAGGACACAAGAAGCCGCATGTCGCAGCCGTCCTCGAAGACGGCGCAGCCGGTGCGGTCAGGTATGGAAGTGAGTCGGATGGATCGGATCTGGTTCCGCGCCTCCCCGGGGCGCGGGCTGTCCGCCGCCTGCAGTTCGGGCCCGGCGATGGTCCAAGCGACCCCAGCCTGCGAGACGAGGACATCGAGCGTGACGCCGGACGAGCAGTTGATGACTGCGTTGTACACCGAGCACCACGATGTGCTGCTCTCCTTCGTGCGCAGGTACGTGCGCAGTCCTGAGCAGGCGGAGGACGTCGTGCAGGAGACTCTGCTGCGGGCATGGCGCAGCATCACCAAGATCGAGCCACGCCACGCCACCATCCGCTCCTATCTCTTCACGATCGCCCGCAACGTGCTCACCGACAGCTGGCGCGCTGAGCAGCGGCGTCCGGAACCGCTCTACGACGACGAGGCACTCGCGGCTGTACCTTCTGCCGATGATGTGGAGGCGGCGCTGGAGGGGCACGTGATTGCCGCAGCGTTGGAACGCTTGTCCAGCGAGCATCGTGACGTGATCCAGGCGCTGTACTTCGAGGGGCTGACCACCGCCGAGTCCGCGTCACGGCTCACGATCCCGGAGGGAACGGTCAAGTCCCGCGCCTACTACGCCGTACGCAACCTGCGCGCAGCCTTTGAAGAAATGGGAGTTCTACGGTGAGCACCGACCACGATGACGTGCGCATGCTGATCGGCGCGTATGTGCTGGGCGGTCTCAGCGAGACCGACCGCCGCGTCCTGGAGTCCCACCTGCCCACGTGCCAGGAATGCCGTGACGAGCTCGCGCGCTCGGCCCCGCTGGCTGGACTGCTCCGCCGCGCCCCGGGCATGTCCGCGCCCCGCCCCCAGGCCACGCACGAGGCCGACACCGATGCGGCGCCCCCGGCTTCGCCGACCGGGCTCGACCGCCTGCTGGAGCAGGTCCGCGCCGTCGATGTCTCACGCAGGCGCCGGGCTCGTCGGCAGTGGCTGGCACTGGCTGCGGCCCTGATCGTGGTTGCCGGGCTCGGACTGGGGTCGATGCTGCCGTTCCGGCAGTCGACCGGTCCGTCTACGGCCTTCACCTCGGCCGCCGGGTACTCCGTGTCCGGTCGTGCCACGCTCACGGCCAAGCCCTGGGGCACTGCGGTGAGCGTCACCCTGGCCGACCTGCCCGCAGGAGCGCCAGGATCCTTCATCCTCCAGGTCTCCTCGGTGGACGGCCGCAAGGAGCAGGCGGCCACCTGGGCGATCACTCCCAACGGCAGCGCCGCCGTGACGGGGGCGAGTGCCCTGCACCTTCCCGACATCCGGTCCATCTCCGTGATGGACCATGCGGGACGCATGGTCGCCACGACCCGACCACTCTGACCTGCCTCGACCACCATCCCGCGGTCCGCTCCACTGCCGGGCCCCGTCCCGCCTGCCCTGACGAGGCGCGACACGCCAATGACAACGGCGTCTCGTGGATCACGCTGAACCGCCCCGAGGCGATGAACGCCGTCACCTGGGACCAGCGGGAACGCGTCATCACGCTCCTCGCCGAGGCCTCCGCCGACCCGGCGGTCCGGGCCGTCGTCCTCACCGCCACCGGCCGCGGCTTCTGCGCGGGCGCCGACCTGCGCGGCGCCCCGTCGACGAACGACCGGGTACCCGGCAACGTGGCCCGTACGATCCGGTTCGGCGCGCAGCGCCTGATCGCCGCGGTCCTGGACTGCGAGAAACCAGTCGTCGCGGCACCCCACAAGGCTCTTCCAGCGCTGTGCGGCGGGGACTCGCCGGTTGGCGTGGGCCACCGGCGGGTCTCGGCCGCAGTCTGCCTACCTCTCGGCAAAGACGTCCTCGACGGAAGCGGCGGTGGGGACGCGCAGGAGCCAGCGACTCAGCATGTCGAGATCAGTGCAGCCCGTGATGCGTTCGCTCGCCTCGTCTGACACGTCGACGCCGACCTGGGCGAGAAGCAGCAAGATACTCCTCGCAATGCCTTCTGCGCGGCCTTCTGCGCGCCCCTCGTCCCGGATCTCTTCCGAGAGGGGTGACTTGTAAAAGGAAAGGTCCACGGCCACCAGGTTCCTCCACTGTTGTGCGGCCGGACGGTTGCCCAGGCCCTGTGCGGTGAGTTCGACGATGGGGTCGGCGATGGTTTCCGGTACGTCCCGCAGAGCGGTCGAGAGTGTTTTGAGTATGGCACCGATGTCCGGATCGCCCGCGTGTGTGATCGCAGCCAGCGTGGCCAGTGCCAGGTCCTTGCGGGCCTCGGCCACATCCTTGATCACCGGCATGTTGTGCGGGCCCGCGACCAGGGCTTGCAGGGTGAGCACGGGCGATTGCGGGTGGCCGACGGGGAACGGGCGTGCGGCCCATTCGGCGGTGGCTCGGTCCTGGCAGACGACCAGCAGCATCGGCGGCAGTTTGTACTTCGCCTGTAAGTAGGACAGGTAGTACATCCAGCTCGCCGGTTTCTCCGGGTCCTTCTTGCCCTGGGCCTCGATCGCGAGGAGGTACGACTGGTCGTCCTCCATGTCGATGCGCAGCAGGGTGTCGACACGGCGTTCGAGGGGCCTGTTCTCGGTGAGGTCCGTAGGCATGACGGTGGCCGAGGCGGGTGGTCCAATTTCGACCCCCAGTACCTCGGAGACGCGGGAGAAAAGTCCCGGATACTCCTGGAAGATGCGGTGCATCGCCTCGTGGGACGAGCTGACCATGTGGATTTCCTAGAGTTGTTGAGCGGTCGGATGAGAGTTGTCGGTCCGGCAGTCGGGGCACCCCCCTGGCTCCGCCGCGCGGAACGCCCGGTCGCAGCCGTCGCAGTTCTGCAGCGGAAGCGGCCGGGGCGGGAGATCGGCCGGGGCCCGGAACGGGGGTGGTGGCGGAAGCCGGGCGGTGAGCCGGTGGGCGAGGAGACCGGCGGGGCGGCGCAGCCCTTCGGGTGGGAGTTCGCTGGTCAGGGCGTGTTCTACGGCGGCGGGGCCGACCTCGCGCTCCAGCCATGTGGCAACCCCCGGGGCCAGAACGTCCACGTCCTGCGCGGAGAGCAGCAGGCGCGGGTCCTGGCGGTGCAGCCCGGCGAGCAGGTCGGCGGCGGTCCGGAGGAGGGACGCTGCGGGAAAGGCCGGCTGCGGTACGAGGAGGGGCCTGGACCGGCTGTATGGGGCGCTCTCGCGGCGTGGTGCGGGCACGGTGTGGGCCGGAGACCGGAGCGGACGCGTGTCGTCGGCTTCGGGCTCCCGGCAGGGCCGGATGGGCGCGGGCGGCCGGGCCGTACGCTGCGGGCGCGGTGGACACTCGCGACCTGGTGCGGCGTCTGTGGGCCGCCGGTCGGCAGGGTAGTTGCAGGAGACGGTACGGGTGACGATCCGGCCGTTGGCCAGGCGCGTACGGGTGCGTCGCAGGTAGCCGTGGGCTTCGAGTTCGCGTAACGCGGCGGCGATCCGGGCCTCGCTCTCCGGGAAGCGGCCGGCGAGGTCCTTGATGCCGATCCTCGCTCCGGCGGGCAGCGACTGGATGTGCGCGGCGAGCCCGATCGCGGTGAGGGAGAGTTCACGGTGCTGGGTGAGGTGGTTGCCCACGACCGTGAAACGGCTGGTGTGCCGGGTGTTGTCGTGTACGACACCGGAGGACGGCGTGGCGTCTCCGCGTACGCGGGACGGGGCGCGCGAGGGCGCGCTAATCTGCCGGGTATCCATCGGGAAGCCTCTTACTTCCTCGTTGGTCAGGCCCTCGATCGGGATGCCAGTCCCGGCCGGGGGCCGTCGCATGTCTGGGGTTGTTCGTCGCGGCGAGCATATGCCAACCAACCGGCCCGAATGGCAGCCAAGTTGGCCAATCTCACCCATGTGGGTGACGGGAGGCGGGGTGAGGTTGGGAGGGGTCATTTCCCAAGTTCTTCAAGGTTTTTGATGTCGTGCGGAGCCGCGCCGCGGAGGACCGAATCGCGGAAATCCACGACCCGGTGGCGGCGGTTACGGTACGAGGTCTAGCTCGGCCCAGACGGCCTTACGGGGGAAGGGCCCGGGACTGACACCCCACCGGTCCGCAAGTGCCTCGACGATCAGCAGACCGCGCCCGGATTCGCAGTCGCCGTCCGGGACAGCCGTGCCCGTCGGACCGGACGGAAGGCACTCGCCACGGGCGTCGCTCACCTCGATCCGCAGGAGCGCGCCGCCGTCGTGGACCGTGAGGTCGAGCCGGAAGTCCCGCCCCGGCACGCGGCCATGGACCATGGCGTTGGCCGCCAGTTCGGCGACGATCTGCGCGGCCGACTCCGAAGGGAGCCCCCACTTGCCCAGATACGCGGCGGTGAGCAGCCGGGCCAGCCTGGCTCCTCGGCGGGTGGGCGAGAGCAACACGGTGAACGTGCGGCTGAGGGCTGGGGGTTGGGAGACGGTGATTTCTTGTTTCACGTCACTGAGCGTGGCCGGGCGCGCATACGCTGAACAGTGATCAAGCGGATGCGTACGGTGACTGTCCGGCGCTTGTCCGGGCTGTCCTGAGCAGACGTGCGGGTAGGTGGTGCCGCGATCGTGACGGCACGTCGGAGGTGGCGCGTATGTGGGTGGATGCGGACGGTACGGAGCGGTCCGGGGGCGAGACGGACGAGCCCGGCTGGGAGGTCGACCCCGACGACGAGTCCGGCGCGGCGGTCGTTGCCACGGTGGGGCGGCAGTTGAGGCTGCGCCGGGAGGCGGCCGGGATGCGGGCGGCCGAGTTCGGTGTGGCGATCGGCTATGGGGAGGACCAGGTCTACAAGGTCGAGGCCGGGAAGCGGATTCCGCGCCCGGAGTATCTGGACAGGGCGGACGAGGTGCTGGGCGCGGGTGGGCTTCTCACCGCGATGAAGAAGGACGTTGCGGAGGTCCGGTACCCGAAGAAGATTCGGGATCTGGCGCGGATGGAGGCGCGGGCGGTGGAGCTGCTGTCGTACGGGAGCCACGCCATGCACGGCCTCCTGCAAACTGAGGCGCACGCCCGCGCGTTGCTGCGAACGCGACGTCCTGCCTACTCGGTCACCGAGTTGGAGCGGATGCTTGCAGCCCGCATGGCTCGGCAGTCCGTCTTCGACCGGTCACCTGCACCGGAACTCAGCTTTGTCCTGGAAGAGGTGACACTGCGGCGCCCATTCGGGGGCACAATGGTGCAGCGTCAGCAGCTCGAACGCCTGTTGGAGGTGGGGCAGATGCGGAACGTTGAGATCCAGGTGATGCCGACCACTCGCTGGGACCATCCCGGAACGGGTGGGAGGATCCAGGTTCTCAAGTTCGACGACGGCTCGGCAGTCGGCCGCATCGACGACGAGTACGGCGGTCGCCCCGTCTCTGCTCCGAAACAACTCCGTGTACTTGAGCTGCGCTATGGCATCATCCGGGCCGAGGCTCTCACTTCACGGGAGTCGCTGGACTTCATCGAGCAAGTGCTGGGAGAAACATGATCCGCATGCCCTCTGCCGAGGAATCCGACCAACTCAGCTGGTTCAAGAGCAGCTACAGCGATACCAGCAACGGCAACGACTGCATCGAAGTCGCGGCCACCCCCGGCACGATCCACGTTCGCGACTCCAAAAACACCCAGGGCCCCCGATTCACCATCGCGACCCACGCCTGGACCGACTTCGTCACGTACGCCGCCAGGAGCTGATCGCCGAGCGCTCACGCCCCCGAGCCGGTTCATCCGGGCTCCGGGGCGCGGCTTACGGCCCCTGCGCTCCCGGAACCCCGCTTCCCCCGCCCTTCCTATCTGACGCATCATCAGTTTCAATGGGGAGCGTGATGGGACACGCAGGCATGGCCGCCACCGCCGTCCGGTACCTCAGGTCCGTCGGCGCCGCCGCCACCACCGCAGCGCCGACACCGGTCGATCCGCTGCCGCGCCCGGATCTGCGGGCGATCGCGGACGACGAGCGACCGCCGGTCGAACCGTCCGAGTTCCGTCGCGTACTCGGCCATTTCGCGAGCGGAGTCACCCTCGTCACCGCGCACGACCCGGACGACGCCGAAGGACCGGCGGGCTTCGCCTGCCAGTCGTTCGCCTCGCTCTCCCTGGACCCGCCGCTGGTCACGTTCATGGTCGCCCGTACGTCGACGACCTGGCCCCGCATCGCCCGCGCCGGGGCCTTCTGCGTCAACATCCTGGGCGCGGACCAGGGCGCGCTGTGCCGGAGCTTCGCGGTCAGCGGTGCCGACAAGTTCGCGGGGGTGGCGTACAAGGCGGCTCCCGCGACAGGGTCACCGCTGCTGGACTCCGTACCGGCCTGGATCGACTGCCGCATCCAGGCCGTCCACACGGGGGGCGACCATCTGATCGTCGTCGGCCGGGTGGAGGCGCTGGGGGCGGCGGACGGGAGTGATCCGCTGCTGTTCCACCGGGGGGCCTTCGGACGGTTCGGGCCGCTCACCGGATGAGCGTGCACCGGGGCCCCGGCCCAAACCAATGGGTGAACGTGCACCAGGGCCTCCGCCCGGCGCGCAAGTGGCCGTTCAGCCGACGGTGTCGTGCAGCAACTCCCGCAGTTTCAGCGCCGCCGGAAGCGGCGCGGCGGGCAGCGCGACATGCACGGTCCGGCGCGGGGCGAGGCCGCCGAGCCGGCAGATGGCCAGTTCGTCCGGGACCGCCCAGGCGGCCAGTGAGGGGACCAGTGCAACGCCCAGCCCCGCGGCCACGTAGCCGAACTTCCCGGTCCACTCCGCGATTCGGACGATCTTCCTCGGCTGGAAGCCGGCCCGTGCGCACACCTCGGCGAGCATCGTGGGCCGGTCCGTGGGCGAGTCCTGGAGCCACGCCTCCTCGCGCAGTTCGCGCAGATCGATCGTCCCGGCTCCGGCCAGGCGATGGTCCCGGGGCAGCACGACGAACAGTTCGTCCTCCATCAGAACCTCAGTGCCGACACCGTCGGCCGACGGCAGACCGGACGGATAGTCGCTGACCACGGCGAGGTCGAGCGCCCCCTCCGCGAGACGCTGCATCAAGGCGCCGCTCCGGCCCTCGACCGCTATGACGTCCACATCCGGCCTGGACCGCACAAACACCCGCAGAGCGGCGGGCACCAACGAGATGTTGGCGGTGGCGAACGCCCCCACACGCAGCGTCCCACCGTGCCCGGCATGGATCACGGTCAGCTCGTGCTCCGCCCTCGACAGACGATCGAGCACCTCCACAGCGTGACGGTGCAGCGCGTGACCGGCGGGATTCAGCCGTACGCCCCGGGCGAGCCGTTCGAACAGCGGGCCGCCCGCCTGCTTCTCCAACGAGGCGATGCGCCGGGACACCGCGGACTGGGTGTAGTCGAGCCGGACCGCGGCCTTCGTGAACGAGCCGGTCTCGGCCACCGTCACCAGCAGACGCAGTGCGTCGATCTCGAACACATTCCCCCCAAGCATGGCTCCCATGCAATCTAGTCGCTGGTGGAATGCCTTGTCCCGCCCTAGCGTCAATCACGTGGTCGCGCTTGCGCGACGAGGGCCGGTGGGAACCGCTGCCGACCGTGCTTTCACCGAAGGACCAACTCCGAGGGGGAATCATGTCGTTACTGCCGAAGGCCGGGCCGGGGCGGGCCCGGTGAACGCGGGAGCCGCGCCCGCGCTGCCGGCGATGCTGGCCGATCTGGAGGAGCTCGTGGTCTGCGAGTCCTTCTCGGCCGACCACGCGGCGCTGGCGCGCAGCGCCGAGGTCGTCGGCGCCCAGGGGACGAGGCTGCTGGGCCGGGCACCGGAGACGATCGTGATCGACGGGGTGCCTCATCTGCGGTGGGTCTTCGGCACCCCGTGCGTCCTGCTGGTGGGACACCACGACACGGTGTGGCCCATGGGCTCGCTGGAGACGCATCCCTGGTCGGTGACCGACGGGGTGGCCCGGGGCCCGGGGGTCCTGGACATGAAGGCCGGGCTCGTGCAGATGTTCCACGCCCTGGCATCCCTGCCGTCCCCGGACGGCGTTTGCGTGCTGGTCAACGGGGACGAGGAGGTCGGTTCCCCGACCTCCCGGGAGCTGATCGAGGAATCCGCACGCGGTTGCGCGGCGGCCTTCGTGCTGGAGGCCTCGGCGAACGCGGAGGGTGCCCTCAAGACCGCCCGCAAGGGCACCTCGCGGTACGAGGTCGTGGTGCACGGCCGGGCTGCGCATGCCGGTCTGGAACCGGAGAAGGGAGTCAACGCCGCGATCGAGGCCGCTCATCAGGTCCTGGCCATCGCCGGACTCGCGGCTTCGATGGACCACCCGACCGGTTCGCCGCTGGGCGACCCGACCGTCACACCCACCCTGCTGTCCGCCGGCAGCACCATCAACACGGTGCCCGCTCAGGCCAAGGTGTCGGTGGACGTACGTGTGCCGACCGCGGCGGCGCAGGACCGGATGGACACGCTCATGCGAGGACTGACCGCCCGGACGGACGGGGCGCGTCTGAGGGTTCTCGGCGGCAGGAGGCGGCCTCCCATGGAGCCGGAGGCCTCCGCCGAGCTGTTCGCCCTCGCCTCCGCGATCGCCTCGGAGCTGGGGCAGGAACCCCTGCGAGGCGTCGCCGTGGGTGGCGCCTCCGACGGCAACTACACCGCGGGCATCGGCTGCCCGACGCTGGACGGCCTGGGTGGCGTCGGCAGCGGCGCCCACGCGGACAGCGAGCATGTCGTGACCGGGCAGCTGATCCCCCGGACCCATCTCCTCGCCCGACTGATCGCGCGGACCCGGCGATGACCCGACCAGCACCGACCGCCCTGTCGCCCGAGGCCGCCGAACTGGCTGCCCGTCATCAACTCGGCGCGCTGGAAGGCACATTCACCCCAAAGCGCCTGAGCAAGCCGGTCTTCGCCCTCTACATCTTCACCATCGTCCACCTCTTGGCGATCTTCGTGATACCTGGCCTGCTGTTCTTCTGGTGGCTGCGCCGGACTCCGGACTTCAGCAGAAAACAGGCCGCCAAGCGCCTCCACCTGTTCGAGAACGGAATGATCGTGCACCCGCGGTCCGGCGACGGCATGGTCGCCATCCGCTGGGACTCCGTGCGGCTCTACCAGGACATCACCCAGAAGATCATCAATGGTGTTCCCGGCCCCACCAACCGCGTCTACTCCGCAGTCGGCCCGGGCCGCGTCAGCGCAACGATCACGGAATTCTACGAAGGCCCCGGAACCTGGGGACCTCATATGCAGGGGGCCATTCTCCGCGCCCAGGGACCGGCGGTCCTGCAATCGATCCTGGAAGGCCGGACGGTCAACTTCGGGGACTTCTCGCTCTCCCGCACCGGCATGGCCACCACCAGGAACGGTCACCTCCCCTGGTCCGACGTCCAGGAGATCCAGGTCGGGGCGGGCAGGGTGCACATCATGAGGGCCGGTGAATCCGGCCGCTGGTGCAGCGTCGCGGTCAGCGACATCGCGAACTTCCACGTCTTTCTGGCGGTCGCCGAGAACCTCTCCGCCTGAGAGCCTGTCGGGCACCGTGCGCCCTTCGGTGCCCGACCGCGTCCGGCACCGTCAGCCGGCGGCGCCGGACGGCTCCCGGGCCCGCCGGATCACCAGCGCCATCAGCGCAGCCGTCGCGCACAGTGCCCCCGCCGAGTACCAGACCACGTTGTACGTGCCGAACACATCGCGCGCCACACCCCCCAGGAAGGCCACGAGCGCGGCGCCCACCTGGTGCGAGGCGAGGACCCAGCCGAAGACGATCGCGCTGTCCTCGCCGTACTGCTCACGGCACAGGGCGATGGTCGGCGGGACCGTGGCCACCCAGTCGAGGCCGTAGAACACGATGAAGAAGACCATCGGCGGTTCCACCGTCGGCTCCATCAGGATCGGCAGGAAGAGCAGCGAGATACCGCGCAGGGCGTAGTAGACGGCGAGGAGCCGACGGGCGTCGAAGCGGTCGGTGAGCCAGCCGGAGAAGATCGTGCCGACGATGTCGAAGACGCCTATGACGGCGAGCAGCGAGGCGGCCGCGGTGATTTCCATGCCGTGGTCGTGGGCCGACGGCACGAAGTGCGTACGGATCAGGCCGTTGGTCGAGGCGCCGCAGATCGCGAAGGTGCCCGCGAGCAGCCAGAACGGTCCGGTGCGGGCGGCGTCGACCAGCACGCGTACGGTACGGGCCGCCGCGCCCCGGGCGGGCGCCGGCTTCTCGACGTACTCGCCGCCGTAGGGGGCCAGGCCCGCATCGGCCGGGTGGTCGCGCATCAGCAGCCAGACGAACGGTACGACGGCGAGTGCGGACAGGGCCACGGTGACCGACGCCGGGCGCCAGCCGTGCTTGTCGACGATCCAGGCGCAGAGCGGCAGGAAGACCAGCTGTCCGGAGGCGCCGGCCGCGGTGAGGATGCCGGTGACCAGTCCGCGTCTGGCGACGAACCAGCGGTTGGTGACCGTCGCCGAGAAGGACATCGCCATCGAGCCCGAGCCGAGGCCGACGAGGACGCCCCAGTAGATCATCAACTGCCAGGAGGCCGTCATCCAGATGCTGGCCAGCGCCCCGCCGGCGACCGCGGACAGGGCCACCACCACGACCCGCCGGATGCCGAAGCGGTCCATCAGCGCGGCGGCGAACGGCGCGGTCAGCCCGTACAGGGCCATGTCGATCGAGACGGCCAGCCCGATCTCCCCGCGCGACCAGTGGAACTCGGTGTTCAGCGGGTCGATGAGAAGGCCGGGAAGGGAGTTGAACGCCGCCCCGCCGATGATCGTCACGAAGGTGACGGCCGCGATGATCCAGGCCCGGTGGATGCGCAGGCGGGAGGGGCCGGGGGACGGCATGCGGTCGACGGGGCGTTCGTCGTCCCGGGCGGCGGCGCTATCGGTTGTCTGGGTCACGTCACACAGCATCCGGTCCGGCGGGGGGTCTCCACGAGTGGCCCGAGGGACATGGTTCGCAGGGATCGGGCCATGGGGGAAGGCGTACGACGGCCCCGGGACTGGTGGGCTCGCATGTTGAGGTGTCGCGTATTCGCGGCTGAGGCCCGCAATTCCATGACGCTGTGTGAGCGGTCTGGGGCGGTCGATTGCGGTCTGAGTGTCGGCGTACTCGTTGAAGTGCTCAGGCAGGTACGGATGAACGTGTTCACCTTGGTGGTCGTCAAGGTGGCGGCCGGGTGGGGAAGAAGGCCTCAGGGGCAGGGGGTGGTTGTCTGCCAAGTCAGAGAGAACGGATCATCGGCTCATGACTATGAGCCGAGGTGTCTTCGACGACGTCCCTTTGACCACGCTCTTCCCCCGCCTCTCGGCTGCTGACGTGGACTCTCTGAAACAGGCGGTCCGCGCGGTTGATGCGGCTCGTGTCGACGGAGACAGGGCGGAGTGGAAGTGGGCACTGGATCACGTGGTCTTCCCGGGCCCGCAGCCGTGGACGCCCATCATCCTCGGCCTGGATGTCATCGAGCATGCAGGCGGGGGCGATCAGCTGGAGTTCCTGCTTCAGGTGGTGTGGACGGATCGGGGCCAACTCGCGGTCGACGCGGCCGTGAACGTGGCCTGCTGGTGCGAGACCGATCACGCCACCCATGATGTTGATGCCCTCAGGCTTGTTGTCGGTGAGAAGACCTCGCTTCCCCAAGCAGTCGAAGCAGGTGCTGAGCGTCTGACCAGATGGTTGGCAGATCCTCGTGATGCGGACTACTGGCGGGGCCGAGCGGCTCTGCCGCCCCGCCGGCCGTGAGAAGAACCTGGCGGGGTCACGGCCACGAGGCGTTGGAGCAGCTTTTCGACGAGGCAGAGATCATTCCCGCTGATCTCTTCCGGGCTTCGGGCGCCTGAGTGTTCGGCCGAACGGCTCCTGGCGGTCACCGCTTGTGGCCGCCTGGGGCGTATCGGCTCCAGGTTCCGCCGGCTTCGGTGACCAGCCGCGTGGTGGTTTTGTCGTGGTAGCCGAGCGCCTTCGCGATGACGGGGGCCGGGGCTTGGAGGACGAGCTGGCGGATCGCGGAGGTCCTGCCGCGCTGCGGAGGGACGCCGATCTCGCGCAGGTGGACCTGGAGGCTGACCGGGTTCATCGGCTGCCCGGGCTGGCGGCCGGGGAAGAGCCATCGGGCACTTCTGCTGCTGGCGTAGGCAGGTGCTGGCGGGAACGGAGGTAGGCCCGCATCAGCTCGGCGACGGGCTCCGGGAGGGGAGACGGTGGATCTCCGAGGCAGACGGCGATAGTGGTGCCGTCGTCGGTGACATCGTCGATGGTTAGGCGAACGATGCGGCTCACGGGCTGGGCATAGAGGAGGACGAGCGCGGCAACGATGCGGCTCCGCAGAGGCAAGGAGTCGTCGTTGAGGACCCGCCGGAGCATGGCGAGGCGGCGGTGTTGGTGCAGCGGCGCCTGGTCCTGGGTGATGACCTGGGGCGGAAGGGTGGGGCTGGGCATCCGGCCCGTTTTCATGCACCAGCGGAGGAACGTCTGGGCTGGGCGCCGGGTGGCCAGCTTCTCGGTGTGCCAGGCGTCGAGGTCGGCCTGCCGACAATGCTCGATGGTGCGGCCGCGGTCGGCGAGCCAGCCAAGGAAGGCGCCGGCCTGGGTGGTCTCCTGCTTGGCCTGGTGCGTCTGGGAGCGTCCCAGCGGCCCCTTCTCCGCCGTGGCCCGCAGTCGGCGCATCTGGTGCCAGGTGGCGAAGTGCCGGAGAAGCAGGTGGTGTTCGGGGTCCTCGATGGTGGCGAGCCGTTCGGTCAGCCAGCGCTGATAGAAGAAGATCGTGCGCCTCGCCTTTCCCGGCGGGCGCTGACAGGCGAATACCGACACGCGCCAAGGTGGCGTTAGGCGGGCTGCGGGGCGGGCGTTGCCGGAGCGGCCGCGACCTTGCGGGTCTCGCGCATTATCAGCAGGCCGTTGACCACCATCAGTGTCGCGGTCAGGCCGTGGACGCCGAGCGCGGTGGCCACGGAGCCGTGGTGGGCCAGCACGGTGGCCATGTCGCCGTACGCGGCGAGGGCCTCCACCAGCAGCACCCAGCCCAGCGCCCGGCGGTGGCCCGTCACCAGCAGGATGCCCAGGACCAGGGCCAAGACGACGTCGCGGATTCCCTTGATGATCAGGAAGCCGTCGCCGTCGCCGGACGGCCAGCTCGGCAGGCCGAAGCCCGGCGCCGTCGTCTCCGGGCTCAGGATGAACTCCACCCCGAACCAGAGGATGAAGAGGATGAAGGCGGCGGCCAGGACGGTGTTGATCTTCTTCAGCGACATTGTTCTTCTCCTTGCGAGTCTTCGTCAGCTTGGTGAGCTTCGTGGAGCTTGCTGAGTCGTGTGGGGCCTGATCAGGCCGCGCGGACGCGGCTGATCGAGGGGCGTAGTTTGTCGGGATCGCAGTTGTGGGATCTGAGCGGCAGTTGCATTCCCGAATGTCGGGATTTCGGTGGCCAGCTGCCGCCCGGGGAGTGGGGATTGTGCGCCACCGGCGCGGCGTCGGCCCGCGGGGTCAGTAATCCGAAGCCCTGTCGGGCTCATCCCGACGGGGCGAAAGCCGTCGACATACAGGGGCGAACCAGGGCATGTCGGGGCGGCTTTGGTATCAGGCGAGGGGGGCGACCAGCTGGGCGAAGGCGGCGATGATGACAACGACGCGGACGTAGTGGAGGCGGTCCCAGCGGTTCATCTGCTGCTTCCAGTCGGCGGGCCGGTTGTCAGGGGTCGACGTCTTGCTCCGGTTGTTGATCGGGACGAGCAGCAGGATCGACATGATCACGCTGAGGATCAGCAGCGCGCCGGCGGTGACGACGAGGCCGGGATGAACTGGTCGCTGGAGCGCCCGTTACGCCCGTGGACGTGACAGAAGAGCCGCTCTGCCGAGCACGGCGCGTCCGAGCGCAGCCACGGTGACACGTCGACGGCCAGGACCAGCCGGCCGTCCGGAGAGCGCGGCAGTGGCAGCCCGGCCAGCAGCACACGCAGCCGGTCGACGTCGATGCAGCCCCGGTTGAGATTGCTGTACGGCCCGCCGTGCCCCCGTCGGTGTTCGGGCAGCAGCGTCAGGGCGACCGGTGACGTCACCGGACCGTCCGCGCACAGCACCACGTCGGTCGCGACTACGAACGCGATCCCGCCACCAGCGAAGCCATGATCCGCTGGGCCGCCATCGGCCTCACGACCCGGCGCTGCCCGGGGTGAGGATCTCCATGAGATGTCCGTCGGGGTCGTGGAAGTAAGTGCCCCTGCGGCCTTTGGTGTGCTTACTGTGATAAATCTGCCCAATCTCTTGGCATGCGGGATCGCCGTAGTGGGTGATTCCACCGTGCTGGATGCGGGCGAGGGCGGCATCGAACTCCTGCTCGCTGACCATGAACGCGTAGTGGTGTGGCTCAAAGTCGTCCAGCTGGTCGTAGTCCAGGCTGACCTGGTTGGCCAGCGTGACCGGCGTGAAGTGCGCCACCGGCGGATCTACACTCAGGCCGAGGATTTCGGCCAGGAACTGCGCCGAGGCTTGCGGGTCACGGGCGGGGACGATGGTGTGATTCAGTTCCACGGTCATAGTGACTCCTTTTCAGGGACGGGGCTACGCGTGGTGGCGGCCTCGGCGACCCGGCATGGTGCATGGATGCGTGACTGCCCGGGGGAAGGCAGGGCTTCTCCGGCTGCCCTCCTCCGGCTACAACTGCCGTGTCATACGTCGATCTGCTCGAAGATGTGCGGGTACGACACGATGTCGTCGGGGAACTCGGCCGCCATGCGCTGGAACTCCGGGCTGCCGAATGCCGTGGCGAGCGCCTCGGTCGACTCCCAGACCGCGACGTTCATCAGAAGCTGACTGTCCGCCGTTCCCTTGTGCATCTGCAGGGAGACGAATCCCGGCTGAGCCTTCATGAACTCGGCCTGCCTCCGAAAGAGGGCCAGGAACGATTCAGTCCTCTCCTTCGGGACGAAGAAGGTGTTGGCCAGGACGATGGGCCCGGTCTTCTCCTTGAACTGCGCGAACATCGGCGTGTGCGGGTCGAGACTCTGCAGCTTGGCCATTTTCGGTACTTCCTCTCTCTATCGGTCAGTGGGTGTCGCTGGGGCCCGCGTCCTGGGGATACCAGCGGAGTTCGAGGGTGTTGGTGTCCGGGTCCTGGATGTAGATGGAGGTGGCGGTGCCGCACTTCGGGCGCACGGCCGAGCGGTTGCGGCTGACGACCGGGCGGGTGAGCCCGCGGGCTCAGGTGAGGGCGGCGACCAGCAGGGCGAAGGCGGCGATGATGACGGCGACGCGGACGTAGTGGAAGCGGTCCCAGCGGTTCATCTGCTCCTTCCAGTCGGCGGGCCGGTTCTCGGGGGTCCACGTCTTGCTCCGGTTGTTGATCGGGACGAGCAGCAGGATCGACATGATCACGCTGAGGATCAGCAGCGCGCCGGCGGTGACGACGAGGCCGGTGCCGTGGTGGTGCCATCCGGCGATGGCCCAGACCGCGACGAGGACGAGCGAGGTGAGGTACCAGACCGGCATCACGGCGCCGAGCATCCGGCCCCCGTGGGCGTGGCCGAGTTGGCCGCTGTCACCGGGGAGTGCGTTGAGGATCGGGTTGATGACGAAGGCGACGGAGAACTCCACCCCCACCATCACGCCGACGACCACGGTGGTGACGACCTCGAGTGCGTTGAGCATGATGACCCTCTTGGCATCTAGTGTTGCTAGCTGATGAGGCAACGCTAGTACTGCTGCCGCTCTCTTGTCTAGCGATGCTAGGATCGAATCATGTCGGTACAGGAACGCAAGCAGCGCGAACGGGCGGAGCGCGAACGCCTCATCGTGGCGACAGCCCGCGAACTCGCCGAGCAGCAGGGCTGGGACGCGGTCACCACCCGCCGGCTCGCCGAGCGCATCGAATACAGCCAGCCTGTCCTCTACAACCACTTCCGCGGCAAACGCGAGATCATCGGCGCCGTCGCCCTCGAAGGCGCCGCCGAGATGGCCGTGGCGGTGCGGGCCGGGGCCTCCAGCGCGAACAGCCCGCGCGAGCGGGTCGCCGCCCTCGCCCGCGCCTACCTCGACTTCGCCGCACGCAACCCGGCGGTCTACGACGCCATGTTCCAGCTCGACGGCGGCCTGGCCTTCGCGGACGAGGACACCCCGGAACCTCTCAAGGACGCCTTCGCCGCGCTGCTGGAGAGCCTGGGCGAGGTCGCCGGGGACGGCGTCCACCCGGGGCTGTTCACCGAGGTGTTCTGGGCGTCCTTGCACGGCCTGGCGACCCTGACCCGGGCGGGACGGCTGCCGCCCGGCGACACCGAGCCGAGGGTGGAGCTGCTGGTGGACCGGCTCGCCATGGTCTGACACACCATCCCGGCGGGCACGCAGCCGGGGCCCTCGGGCCCCGCCGCTGCCTGCCTGCGGCAACGCTTCGCCTGCCCCAAGGGCGTGGGCCGCCCCTCGCGGCCGAACATCCGCAGCAGGTCGTACGCGCGGACCTGCCCGGTCACCAGCGAGCCGGCGACCCGCAGCATGTCCGGCCAGTGCGTGGTGACCTTGGTCAGGTTCACCTTGTTGCGAGCCAGGTCCTCCAGCGGCCCGTACTCGCCGGTCTCCACTCCGGGCATCTCCGCCCGCCAGAACCGCTGGTCGCTCAGGTCCTTGAAGCGCGGCGAGAAGTTGTAGCCCAGCATCGTGAACAGCCCGAACACGATGTCGGAGTACAAGGCGTTGTCGGTGGCGACCATCTCCGGCTTCACCCCGGCGTCCAGGTTCAGCAGCGCGTCCAGGATGTGCAGGGAGTCGCGCGGGGTGCCCGGCACGACCATCTGCCCGATGCCCGCGACCTGGTCGTTCACGGCATTCAGCCAGGTGATGCCGCGCTTGAAGTGGTAGTACTTCGGCGACGGCCCGGCGTGGATGGTCCGCTTCGGTACCACGAAGCGCAGCCCGTCGACCGAGGCCAGCAGCCCCTCGCCCCAGAACTTCACGATCGGCACCTTCGCCTGGGCCTCGATCAGCTTCGCGTTCGCCGTGGCGATGGTGTCTACCCGCAGGTAGTACTGATCGACGTGGACCAGCCGGGCCCGCATGAGCGCCTCGTCGTCGGCGTCGATGACCGGCGTGTAGCCAATGTTGCACGCCTCGCTCACCAGCAGCGCGACCAGCGAGGTCTTGATGTCCTCCATGCGCGTCCGGCCGTCGCCCAAGTGCACGAAGGCGTCCAAGAACCCGGTCCAGGAGTCGACCTCGAACAGCAGGTCCGGCAGGTCGATCTTCGGGAGCATCTTCGCGGTGGTCTGGCGCAGCCACTTCAACGACGCGCTCTCGCCGAGTGCGCCGAGCCGGTCCACGTTCAGCTTCAACCTGCCGTTGGGCTGCACCTCGAAGCTGAGCTTCGCTTCCTGCCCGGCCTCCTCCAGCCGCTCCGCCATCAACTGCCAGGCCGCATCCAACGCCTTGACCCGGCCCTTGAGATGCTCCTCGACCGGCTCGTTCAGGCTCAGCCCCGCCAGGATGTCCTCGCGTACCGCCTCCCACGCCTTGCCGTCCAGCAGCCGCGCCCGCGGGTCGGACCACCGGTTCGACGGCGACGCGAACACGTCCCGGCGCTGAAGCGCGCGGTAGAGCTGCTCCAGCACGCACACCACGTACGCGTCGCGGTCCACTGCCCCGGCCGGGAGGTCCGCGTTGTTGAACACCGCCCGCCGCCAGGCCGGCGGCACCAGCTTGCTGTCGATCTCTCTCGGCAGCAGCGGCTTGTCCTTCACCCGGCGCCGCGACAGCGCGGGCAGTTTCTGCACGGCGGCCAGCACCCGGCGCCCTCCCGACGCGGCCCCGAGCGCCGTCGACTCCCCGAGCAGGGTCAGGAACGGACGGACCGTGTTGTACCGGGCGGCCAGCAGCGCGCGGACCCCCGCCTCGGCCGCGTCGTCCCCGGGCGGGACCAGCTCCTCCACCGTCGCCGCGGCGGCGTTGACCTCCTCGCGCGGGGCGACCGTTTCCACCGCCCGCCACAGCGCGGCCACGTCCAGATCGGTGCCGTGCTCCTCGACCAGGCCCAACTCCTCGGAGAGCACCCGCCAGACCGCCGTCATCACCCGCGACGCCTTCTCCAGCCGGGGCAGCGTCGACAGCCGGTCGTTGTTCGTGGCCCGCTTCGCCGAGCTGATCAGCTTGACCTGCATCAGGAGCGCGAACAGGTCCAGGGCGTCGTCGATCGCTGCCGCCTCCAGCGACCGGACCACCGCGGTGACCATCGCCGTGCGCTTCGGCTCCGGGGTGCGGGCCAGGTCCGGGGCCTTCGAGCCCAGCCCGTTCTTCGCCAGCGCGGCCAGCCGGTTCGGCGGGATCTGCTCGACCTTCACCTTCCCCAGGCGGAAGGCCGCGATCTCGTCGACCCGCTCCAGGGCCCCCTTCATCGCATTGCCGGTGGTCCGCGTCGGCGGCCGGCGCATCCGCTCCAGCTCCGAGAGCCGCTTGCCCTCCGGCACCTCCAGCAGGGCGACCAAGTCCCCGGGCAGCGAGGTGTCCGCGCGGCGGGCCGCGTTCGCCACCGTCGCGTACAGCCGCTGCTCGGCGATCCCGCGCACCTCCGCGACCTGCCGGGCCAGCACGCTCACCCCGGGCAGCAGCACCCGGTTCCGCCGCAGCCAGTGCACCGACTGGTTGAACAGCGCCACCGGCCCCTCGGCGTTCGTCCACGCCCGGCCGTGCAGGAACGTACGGAACAACCGGCCCCACTCCGGGTCTTCGTACTGGTGGTAGCCGTAGGCGTCGCGGATCTCCCACGCGTGCTCGTACGCCGTCTTCAGCTGCTCGGTGTACTGCTTGATACACGAGACGTCCTCGATGCCCAGCTCCTGGCCGAGGTGCTCGATGACCGGCCACGGCACCGCGAGCGGGTCCTCCAGGAACGGCCCGACGTAGCGCACCGTGCACATCTGGAGCGCGAACCCGAGCCGGTTCTGATCCCCGCGCCGCTTGCCGATCAGCGCACGGTCGACGTCATCGAGGTAGAAGAACCTCTCCAGCTCAGGCCTCGTCGGCTCCTCGGCGAACTTCCCGTACGCCTCAGCCTGCTCATCAGTCAGAAATTCCACCGACACGGCCGGACCGTAGCCCCGCGCCGACCAGCTCAACCGAGCTTTGCCGAACCTCAGCAGCGCCGTAGATCGCTGTGCTAGACGGCAAGATCAGCCCTTAGCGCCAACCGCTGTTCCATTGTTCCCCGGGGCCGTACGATCACCTGTCGGTCAGGGGCGTACCTGTCGGCCGCCCCGCCAGACGAAACGACGCGGACGAACGATGCGGACGAACCGGGGGAATTCATGCAATGGGTCGCGCGTCAGCAGTTCCATCACCGCTCCGCGCTGATGCAGGCGTGGGGCGCCGGGCTGCTCCTGATCGCCGCCGGACTGTGGATCTGGCTGGGGTTCCTGCTGGTGGATCAGGCGGATGCGTACTGCTACCGGGCGTCTGCGCGGTGCGAGGTCGTCTCGGAGTGGCCGAAGCAGCTCACCGTCCTGGCGGTCTCCGGGCCGCTGTCCGTCCTCGGTTCCGCACTGCTCGTCGGTGGCAGTGTGCGCAGGCAGACCAGTGCGCATGTCTTCCAGGTCATCGAGAAGCAGAAGTCCGAGGAGCGGGACCGGCAGAAGCGCTGACGGCCACGGGCGCGGCCGGTCAAGGAGCCGCCCGGGCAGCCGTCCCGCGGTGCACGGCCCAGGCCGCCCCCGCCCCCACCGCGTACCAGAACAGATCCGGTGCGTTGAACGTCGAGCCCAGCACCAGACGAGCCACGGTGCTGTGCCGGGACAGTTCCCCGGGCACCCCCGTCAGCTGCAGCAGTTCCACCGCCCAGCTGAACGCCAGCGCCGCCCCGGCCACCACCGTCGGCCTCGCGCGGGGTGCGATCAGCACCACCAGGGCATAGATCAGCACGGTGTAGAGCGCGTCCCCGGCGTACTTGGCGAGGCCGCCGGACGCCACCGCCCGGATTCCGAGCCCGGCCGCGACCGTCAGCGCCACGGCCCCCGCCGCGGTTGCCCGGCTCACCCGATCCGCTCCAGGCGGCGGATCGGGCGGGCCACCAGCAGCACGCCCACCACCAGTGCGTTGATCACCGCTCCGGCCAGCAGCACCTCGGGGGCGCCCACCGCGTCCGCGACCGGTCCCGCCAGTGCCCGGCCCGCGGCCAGCATCAGCAGGGAGCCCGCCACGTCGTACGCGTGCAGCCGGTTCAGGGCTTCCGGCGGGACGTGTGTCTGGACCGTCGTCGACCACATCACCAGCCAGAACGCGAACACCCCGCCCGCCACGAACTGCCCGACCCCCAGCGCGGACACCGGCAGCCCGAGCCCCAGCACCACCAGGTTCACGCACACCCCCGTCAACGCGATCGCGCCCGCCGCGAGCGGGCGGCGCGGTCTCAGCCGCAGGGCCAGCAGTCCGCCGACCACGCTGCCCGCGCCGTTCACCGCCATCATCACGCCGTACGTCCCCGAGCCGTGCGCCTCGGTGACCTCGACCGCGGTCAGCGGGAGCATCGGGCCGATCACGGTGAATCCGTACACCGTCCAGATCGCGATCACCCCCCACAGCCAGCTGCGTGCCTTGAACTCCCGCCATCCGTCGACCAGTTCGGCGACGAACGTGCCACGCTGCGTCGCGTCGGACGGCATCGGGGCGAGCCGCAGCAGGAAGAGGCAGACGCCGGAGACCGCGAACGTCGCCGCGTTCGCCGCGTACACCGCTCCGGCGCTCGCGAGTCCGACCAGAAGTCCTGCGAAGGCCGGGCCCGCCATCGTCATCAGCGCCTCGGAGACCCGGAGCACCGCGTTGCCGCGCTGCACGTCCAGCGACACCCGGGGCACGGTCGATGCGACGCCCGGCTGGAAGAGCGCGGCACCGACGCCGGCCACCGCGCTCAGTGCGTACACCGCCCACAGCGGCGGATTGCCGGTAGCGAAGGAGACGGCGAGCGCCGACGCCCCGACCAGCCGCAGCGCATCGGCGATGATCATCATTCGGCGCGGGGTGAAACGATCCGCCAACACGCCGCCGAAGAGCACGAAGAGCGCCAGCGGGCCCATCCATGCGGCCAGCGCGAAGCCGACGGACGCGTGCGGGCGACCCGCTCCCAGCAGACCCGCGGTGAGCGCCACCGGGATCATGCCGTCACCGAAGAGTGCGGCGGTCCGGGCGATGAAGAAGAGCCGGAAGTTACGGTTCCAGAGCTCACTTCCCGGTCGTTCGCCGTCCCGGCTCGCGTCCAGGGGCGGCAGGGCGGCCGATGAATCCAAGGGGGACGACTGCGAGGGTGCGTTCGCGCGGGCCGTGCCGGGAATGCACTCGTGCTCTGCTGACTTTTCCTTCACGTCGGTGACATGTATCAGTTTATGGTCTATACCACTAGGGGTTGAAGGGAGCCTTGCCGTGAAGCACAGAGTCGTCGTCCTCGCCCTCGACGGGCTGCTCCCGTTCGAACTGGGCATCCCTCAAAGGATCTTCGGCCTGGCGCTCAGTTCAGAGCCGCATGACAAGGGCCGGAAACTGTACGAAGTCGTTACCTGTTCCGTCCGCCCACCGGGACCGGTCTCCACCGACGCGGACTTCACGATCACGGTCGAGCGCGGCCCCGAAGCACTGGCCACCGCCGACACGGTCGTCATCCCCGCCTCGTACGAACTCGGCCCCGTCCACGAAGAGGGCAGGCTGACGGACGAGCTCGCCGCGGCGTTCGCGTACATCAGGCCGGGCACCCGGCTCGTCTCGATCTGCACCGGCAGTTACGTCCTCGCCGCCGCCGGGTTCCTCGACGGGCGCCCCGCCACCACGCACTGGTCCTCCGCCGACCACTTCCAGCGGCTGTTCCCGCAGGTCCAGGTCGACCCGGACGTCCTGTTCATCGACGACGGGGACGTCCTCACATCCGCCGGGGTCGCCGCCGGCATCGACCTGTGTCTGCACATCGTGCGCCGCGACCACGGCACGGCCGTCGCCAACGACGTCGCCCGCCGCACGGTAGTGCCACCGCACCGCGACGGCGGGCAGGCGCAGTACATCCAGCGCCCCGTACCCGAGGCACAGTTCGCGACCACGACCGGTGCGCGGGCCTGGGCGCTCGGGCGGCTTGACCGGCCGATCCTGCTGCGCGACATGGCGCAGCAGGAGTCGATGAGCGTACGGACGTTCACGCGCCGGTTCCGTGAGGAGGTCGGGATCAGCCCCGGGCAGTGGCTGACCCAGCAGCGGGTGGAGCGGGCGCGGGGGCTGCTGGAGTCCACGGACCTGTCGATCGACCAGGTGGCGCGCGAGGCGGGGTTCGGCACGGCGACGTCACTGCGGCAGCACATCCAGGCGGCGCTGGGAGTGTCGCCGACGGTGTACCGGCGGACGTTCCGGGCGACGGCCGGGGGCCGGTGAGGGCGGGGAAGCGCCAGCCCCAGCGCCTTTCGGATCCGAAGGACGGGCCCCCAGTGCCCCTCCCGGCACTAGTGCCGTGACCGGCAATGTCTGCCCCATGAGGAGCGTCGTCCAGTGCGTGCGATCGCAAGGCGGCCGGAAGTCCTTGGATGGGGTCTCCCCTGCTCGAACGAAGTTGAGAGCTTGGGGAAGGAGCTACCAGGGCTTGTGGCCAACGCGGCGAGCGGGCGTGCCGGGCGGCGCGACGGGGCAAAGCTTGCCGGGAGGGGCACTAGAAGACCAGCACCCCGCGCGCCACCCTTCCGTGGTGCGCGTCGTCCGCCGCCTTCGCGAAGTCCTCCACCGGGTACGTCTCCGTGACCAGTTCGTCGAGCATGAGGCGGCCGGACCGGTACAGCTCCGCGTAGAGCGCGATGTCGCGCTGCGGGCGCGAGGAGCCGTACCGGCAGCCGAGGATCGACTTGTCCAGGTACATCGACGAGACCAGGAACGACGCCTCCGCCGTCGCCGCCGGGACGCCCAGCAGGATCGCCTGGCCGTGCCGGTCCAGCAGGTCGATCGCCTGCCGGATCAGTTCCGTACGGCCCACGCACTCGAAGGCGTGGTCGGCGCCGGTGGGCAGGATCTCGCGTACGCCATCCGTCGACGTCAGGAAGTGCGTCGCGCCGAACTGCCGCGCCACCGCCTCCTTCGCCGGGTTGGTGTCCACCGCGACGATCGTCAGCGCGCCCGCGATCCGGGCGCCCTGGATCACATTGAGCCCGATGCCACCGGTACCGATCACGACGACCGTGTCGCCGCGGTCGACCTTCGCCCGGTTGAGTACGGCTCCGACGCCCGTCACCACGCCGCAGCCCATCAGGGCTGCGGAGGCCGGCGGGATGTCCGCCGGGATCTTCACCGCCTGCACGGCCTTGACCAGGGTCCGTTCGGCGAACGCGGAGCTGGACGCGAACTGGTACAGCGGTGTGCCGCCCCGGGAGAACGGCTGCCCCGGCATCCCGATCGCCTTGCGGCACATCGTCGGCCGGCCCCGGTCGCACTGGGCGCACGCGCCACAGCAGGCCAGGGTGGAGAGTGCGACGTGGTCGCCGGGCACGACATGGACGACGCCCGCGCCGACCGCCTCCACCACGCCCGCGCCCTCATGCCCGAGGACCACCGGCAGCGGGAACGGGATGGTTCCGTCGACGACCGACAGATCGCTGTGGCACAGGCCCGCGGCGGCCACCGCGACCAGCACCTCGCCCGGGCCCGGGTCGCGTATCTCCAGGTCGTCGACGACCTCGGTCTGCTTGCCGTCGAAGACGACGCCTCTCATCTCGGCTCCCTCGGTAGGCCGAGCACCCGCTCGGCGATGATGTTCCGCTGGATCTCGTCCGAGCCGCCGTAGATGGTGTCGGACCGGGTGAACAGGAACAGGCGCTGCGCTTCGTCGAGTTCGTACGGGGTGGTGGGCGACCAGTCGTCCGGACCCACGGCTCCGGCGGCGCCCCTGATCTCCACGGCAAGTTCGCCGAGACGTCGGTGCCAGCCGCCCCAGAGCAGCTTGGCGACGCTGGGGGCGCCCGCGTCGCGCGAATTGCCCAGGGTGCGCAGGGCGTTCCAGCGCATGGTCTTCAGCTCCGCCCACTGACGCACGAGCCGCTCGCGCAGTACGGGGTCGGTGACCGCGCCGCTGTCGACGGCGGTGCGGATCACGCGGTCCAGTTCGGCGGCGAAGCCGATCTGCTGGACGAGGGTGGAGACACCGCGCTCCAGGGCGAGGAGGCCCATGGCGACGGTCCAGCCGTTGCCCTCGCCGCCGACGAGCTCCTCGGCGAGCGCGCCGTCGAAGAAAACCTCGTTGAACTCGCTCGTCCCGGACATCTGGCGGATCGGCCGCACCTCGATACGGCCCGGCTGGTCCATCGGCACGAGCAGGAACGAAAGTCCGTGGTGGCGCTGTGAGCCGGGGGTGGTGCGGGCGAGGACGAAGCACCAGTCGGCGTCCCGTGCGAGCGAGGTCCAGATCTTCTGGCCGGTGACGGTGCGGCGGCCGGTGCCGTCGGGTTCGGCGGTGGTGCGTATGCCGGCGAGGTCGGAGCCGGCGCCGGGTTCGCTGTAGCCCTGGCACCAGAGCTCTTCGCCGCGGGCGATGGCGGGGAGGAAACGCTGCTGCTGCGCGTCGGTGCCGTACGCGAGGAGGGTGGGGGCGAGGAGGTTCTCGCCGATGTGGCCGACGCGGGCGGGAGCGTTGACGCGGGCGTACTCCTCTGCCCAGACAACCTGCTCGGTGAGGGTGGCGTGCCGGTTTCCGTAGCCGGCTGCCCCGCTGTCCCAGCCGAGGCCGATCCAGCCGCCGCGGCCCAGCTCGCGCTCCCACGCGCGGCCGCCCTCGGCGGCGCAGGGCTGTGTGAGGTGCGCCTGCAGCCAGGCCCGGACATCCTGGCGGAAGGCGTCGTCCGTTGCCTCGAACGCGAAGTCCACGTCCACTCCTCGGGGTCGGGCGGAAATCCAGTCGCTCCGGCGATTGAGGAGCGGGGTCCGGGGCGGAGCCCCGGTGGGAGGTCACGCGTTGGGCCTCGCCTTCGCCGCCGCCGCGGCCGCCATCTCCTCCAGCTGCGCCAGCATCGGCATCGGGTCCACCCCCACCGTCCCCGGCAGGAAGTCGGCGATTCTCTCCGGGGTCCACGCCCCCTCCGCGTACCCCGCCCGCAGCTCCCTCGGCTGGGCCCAGACAGCGATCTTGGGGCCCGCGATCGTGTACACCTGGCCGGTGATCTTCTCCTCGCGGGCCCGCTCGCTGAGCAGGTAGACGACGAGTGCGGCAACGTCCTCCGGCTCGCCGATCTCCTTCAGCTCCATCGGGACGTTCGCGGACATCCGGGTCCGGGCCACCGGGGCGACCGCGTTCGCCGTGACGCCGTACTTGTGCAGGCCGAGCGCTGCGCTGCGGACCAGCGAGATGATGCCGCCCTTCGCGGCGCTGTAGTTCGCCTGGGCGACGCTGCCCTGGTGGTTGCCGCTGGTGAAGCCGATCAGCGTGCCGCCCCCCTCCTGCTTCCGCATCACCGCCGAGGCCGCGCGGAAGACGGTGAAGGTGCCCTTGAGGTGGGTGGCGACAACCGGGTCCCACTCCTCCTCGGACATGTTGAACAGCATCCGTTCGCGGAGGATCCCGGCCACGCACACGACCCCGTCGATCCGCCCGAACTGCGCCAGCGCCGTGTCCACGATGCGCCGGCCCCCCTCCATCGTGGAGATGTCGTCGGCGACCGCGACCGCCTCGCCGCCCGCCGCCTCGATCTCCTCGACGACGGACTCGGCTATCGCACTGGTCGGCTCTCCGCCCTCGACGGAGACGCCGTAGTCGTTGACGACGACCCTGGCCCCCTCCGCCGCCGCGGCGATCGCGACGGCCCGTCCGATGCCACGGCCGGCACCGGTCACGGCCACCACCTTGCCTGCCAAGAAGTTCCCCATGCCCGGCCCCTTCCCGCGGTTTCTGACGGACCGTTAGATTTTATGGGCAGTCGGCTCCGTCAGCACAAGACCCGGTGACCCACCGATTCGAGGAGGCCCTCATGTCCCTGCCCGCCGAGTTCCACGAGATCGCCAAGCACGTGAACAACTGGGGGCGCTGGGGCGCGGACGACGAGATCGGGACGCTCAACCTGATCACCGACGCGGTGGTGCGGGACGCGGCGGCCACCGTCCGCACGGGGCAGCGGATCCCTCTCGCGCTCCCGCTCCAGCAGGACGGTGTGCAGAGCGGACTGATTCCGGGGCGGGTCAACCCACTGCACGCCATGGTCCAGATCAACCAGGAGCTCTTCGGCCCGGGTACGGTCGCGACCAGCGACGACGTCGTGACGCTCGGCCTGCAGGCGGCCACCCACTGGGATGCGCTCACGCACGCCTCGCACTCGGGGAAGATCTACAACGGCCGTCCCGCCACCACTGTCACCGCGCACGGCGGCGCCGAGTTCAGCGGGATCGACAAGCCCCCGCACCTCGTCTCGCGCGGCGTCCTGCTGGACGTGGCACGCGCCCACGGTGTCGACCGGCTGCCAGGCGACCACGCCGTCACCCCGGAAGACCTCGACGCGGCGGAGGAGTTCGCCGGGATCCGGGTCCGGGCCGGGGACATCGTGCTCGTACGCACCGGGCAGGTCCAGGTGTATCTGGCCGGCGACAAGCAGGCGTACGCCTATCCGTCACCCGGCCTGTCGATCCGGACGCCCGAGTGGTTCCGTGCCCGCGATGTCGCCGCGGTCGCCAATGACACGCTGACCTTCGAGATCTTCCCCGCGGAGATCGAGGACCTGTGGCTGGGCGTGCACGCGCTCGACCTGGTCGAGATGGGCATGCTGCAGGGCCAGAACTGGAACCTGGAGACGCTGTCCACAGCCTGTGCGGAGGAGAAGCGCTACGGCTTCCTGCTCTCCGCGATGCCGGAACCGTTCGTCGGCGCCACCGGCACGCCGGTCGCCCCGGTCGCCCTTCTCTGACCGGCCACGGCCAGGAACGTTCCAGCACATTCCGGCTTCTTGGACCGACCGGCAATGGGGGGGTGCGTGCATCGCAAGGCGGAGGATTGAGCCATGGTGATTGACGACAACGCAGCGAGGTGCGTGCCCCGGCCCCGTGACGCCGCCCCCAATTGCCGGCCGGTCTTATGCGCGATGTGTGACGGCGCGCGACGGTTCGTACGGGCCCGCGCTCTGGGCGCCGATGCCCGGCACGCCCGGACCGTGCGCACCCGTCCGCATCTGCACCACCGGCGCGCCCCGGTCCACCTCGCACCAGATCCGCTTTCCGGCGCCCTCCGGCTGCCAGCCCCAGCGGTCGGCGAGGCCGTCGACCAGCTCCAGGCCGCGGCCGCCGGTGTCCTCGCCCTCCGCGTGCCGCTGCTGCGGCGGGCGGCAGCTGGTGTCGGCCACCTCGACCCGTACGGTCCCGGCCGTCCCGGCCGCTCCCGTCGCGCCGAACAGCATGCGCAGCACGGCCGGACAGCCGGTGTGGACGACCGCGTTGGTGACCAGCTCCGAGATCAGCAGGATGAGCGTCTCGGCCAGTGGCTCGTCGTCTCTTATCCCGGAGCAGACCAGTCTCGACCGCGCCCATCTACGGGCCCGCCCGACCTCCGCGGGATCCGGACCGACCTCCAGCTGAACCTGAAGCACCTGCACCGCTCACACCATCCGAACCGGCGGACACATCGCCTCGCGCCTCCTCAGGGTCACGGAACGTGATTCCCTTACGAGACAGCATGGTTGACGTACAGTCACCGCAACAAGCGCTTCGGGCATATTCCAGCGCGAAGGAGTACGCGTGGTGCATACTGTGCGACGCACGTCGCGGGGAGTCGAACAGCAGCGCACCGAAGCCGTGGGGAACGCTCCCCGGGCAGGCCCGGCGCTTCTGCGTGGAACGCGAGCAGGGCACCTCGTCCGGACCGGAGTCGCCGCACGGGCAACACCCGGATCGCCCGGTTCCAGAACCACTCGCATCCAACGGAGCGTACCCGAGCAGAGGGCAACTGCGGCCCGTGACGAATCACGCAAAGGACACAAGCCGGTATCGGCGCTTGCCGACTGCACTGGGTAACTCCGCAGCGTGAACCTCAGGGGTCTCCCCCGTCACATGCGTGCACTCGGCACAGATCTGCCGCCAGGGCCTCCTCGGCCTCTGCCGCCGTCAGCCACTGCCCGGCCCGCAGCCACGCCCGCTTGAGATGCAGATGAATGTCCGCCTCCCAGGTGAAGCCCATGCCGCCGTGCACCTGGAGGCAGTCCCGTGCGTTGCGGACGGCCGCCTCGTCGGCGAGCAGCTTGGCGCCCGCGATCTCGGCCGGGTCCGCGGTCACCGCTGCCGCGTACACCACCGTACGGGCCACCTCGGCGCGCACCAGCATCTGGGCACACAGGTGCTTGACCGCCTGGAAGGCGCCGATCGGCGATCCGAACTGCTCGCGCTCACGGGCGTGTTGGACGGCCATCTCAGTGGTCCGGGCGGCGCTGCCGAGCTGCTCGGCAGCGGCCAGCAGGGCGCCTTCGAGCCGGAGCGGCGTCGCACCGGGCAGCGCGGCCCCGTCCTCGACGCCCGCCGTCACACGGTGCAGGGGCGTGAGCGGGTCGAGTGACCGTACGGGACGCGCCGTCCGTACGAGCTCCCGCAACGCGTCCCCCTCCAGGACCCGCGCCGCCCCTCCCACCAGGGCAATCAGCGCATCCGCCGCTTCCAGATGGGCCACCGGCCGCCCCTCGTCCAGCACCGCGACCACCGCCCCGCCGTCCGCCGCCCCCTTCACCGCCCCCACCGCGCCCGCGGCGAGATGCGTGGCCGCCAGCGGTCCGGGCAGCAGCACCCGCCCCGCCTCCTCGAACAGGAGCACGGACTCGGGCAGCCCGAGCCCCACGCCGCCGTCCGCCTCGGGCAGCCGCAGCGCGAAGAACCCGGCCGCGCCCAGCTCCCCCCACACCCCCCGGTCGACGGCCACGCCCGCGTCGAGCGCGGCCCGCATCCGGTCCCTGCCGAAGCGGCCGGCGAGCAGCTCCCGTATCCCTGCCCGCAGGGCCCGCTGGTCGTCCGAAAGCTGGAAGTCCACGGTCCGCTCAGCGTCCCTTCGGCAGGCCGAGGATCCGCTCGGCGACGATGTTCCGCTGGATCTGCGAGGTGCCCGCGGCGATCGTGTACGAGAGCGAGGTCAGCCGGTCCAGGACCCATTCCCGGTCCAGATCGGCCCCGTCGGCGCCGAGCACCTCCGCGGCCGCTTCGTACAGCTCCTGGCGGGCCTGCGAGTAGCGCAGCTTGAAGACCGAGCCGCCGGTGCCGGGGACGCCGCCGCTGCGCTGGGCCTCGCCGACGTTCCACTGGGTGAGCCGCCACAGCGCCCGGAATTCGGCGTTCAGTCTGCCGAGCGTCCTGCGCAGCAGCGGGTCGTCCCAGCGGCCGCTGCGCCGCGCCTCGGCGGCCAGGGCGTTCAGGGTGCGGCGGCAGGCGACGACCTCGCCGACGAACGCCGTACCGCGTTCGAAGGAGAGGGTGACCATGGTGACCCGCCAGCCGTCGTTCTCGGCGCCGACCCGGTGGGAGACCGGCACCCGCACCTCGTCGAGGAACATCTCGGCGAACTCGGTGGATCCGGCGAGTGTGCGCAGCGGGCGGACGGTGACGCCGGGGGCGTCCATCCGCATCGCGAGCCAGCTGATCCCGCGGTGCTTCGGCGCGGCCGGATCCGTCCGCACGAGCAGCTCGCACCAGTCGGCGACCTCCGCGTGCGAGGTCCAGATCTTCTGGCCGGTGACGACGTAGTGGTCGCCGTCCCGGACCGCCCGGGTCCGCAGCGAGGCCAGGTCGGAGCCCGCCTCCGGCTCGCTGAACCCCTGGCACCAGATCTCGTCGCCGCGCAGCACCGGCGGCAGCCAGCGGGCTCGCTGCCCGGCCGTGCCCTCGGCCGCGATCGTGGGACCCGCGTGCAGCAGCCCGACGAAGTTCGCGCCGACATACGGCGCCCCGGCCCGCTCCGTCTCCTCCAGGAAGATCAGGTGCTGGGTGGGGGTGGCGCCCCGCCCGCCCGCGTCGACGGGCCAGTGCAGCCCCGCGTACCCGGCGTCGTACAGCAGGCGCTGCCAGGTGGTGTCGCAGGCCCGCCGGCCCGGCCAGTCGTCGGGGCCGGGCTTCGCCGGCAGCCCGGGCAGCACCGCGGCGAGCCACTCCCGCAGCCGCGCCCGGAACTCCTGCTCCTCGTCCGTGTCCGCGAGATCCACTACCGGCCCCGGTCCCGGTCGAGATCCAGGTCCAGCATCCTGATCGCGTTTCCGCGCATCAGTTTGTAGACGGTCTCGTCGTCCAGTCCCCTGACGTGGTCGAGCGCGACCTCCTTCGTGTGCGGGAAGGTCGAGTCGACGTGCGGATAGTCGGTCTCGAAGGTGGCGTTGTCCCGCCCGACCACGTCGAGCGACGCGACCCCGTGCTTGTCGCGGAAGAAGCAGCAGAACATCTGCCGGTAGTAGTACGTCGACGGCGGCTCCGGGATCAGATCGCGCACCCCGCCCCAGGCCCGGTGCTCCTCCCACACGTCGTCGGCGCGCTCCAGGGCGTACGGGATCCAGCCCATCTGGCCCTCGCTGTACGCCAGCTTCAGCTGCGGGAACTTCACCAGCACTCCGCTGAACAGGAAGTCCATCATCGAGGCCATCGCGTTGTTGAAGGAGAGCGAGGCCTGGACGGCGGGCGGGGCGTCCGGCGAGGCGGCCGGCATCTGCGAGCTGGACCCGATGTGCATGTTGACGACCGTGCCGGTCTCCTGGCAGACGGCGAAGAACGGATCCCAGTAGCCGGTGTGGATCGACGGCAGGCCGAGATGGGTGGGGATCTCGGAGAACGTCACGGCCCGCACCCCGCGGGCGGCGTTCCGCCTGATCTCGGCGACCGCCAGGCCGATGTCCCAGAGCGGGATGATGCAGAGCGGGATCAGCCGGCCGCCGCTGTCGCCGCACCACTCCTCCACCATCCAGTCGTTGTAGGCGCGCACACAGGCGAGCGCGACCTCCTTGTCCTCGGCCTCGGCGAAGGTCTGGCCGCAGAAGCGCGGGAAGGTGGGGAAACAGAGCGACGCCTCGACATGGTTGAGATCCATGTCCTTGAGGCGTTCGACGGGGTCCCAGCAGCCGCGCCGCATCTCGGCCCGGGTGATGCCCTCCAGCGTCATGTCGTCGCGGTCGAAGCCGACGGCGGCGATGTTCCGCTTGTACGGGAACTTCAGGTCCTCGTAGATCCACCAGTCGGTCGGCGGCCCGTCCGGATCCATGGTGATGACGTACTTGCCACCCGTGTACGCCAGCTCGCCGATCCCGGCGGTGAGCGGCTGCGGGCCGCGGTCGCGGTACTTGGCGGGCAGCCAGGTCGAGAAGAGGTGCGGCGGCTCGATCACATGGTCGTCGACGCTGACGATCCGAGGCAGTTCCGTCATGGTGTCCCCTTCGGCACACAAGGCATGTATCTGATGCCCCGTCAGATTTGGTTCGGCTCCCAGGCTAGCCCCGCACCCCTGGACCGACAAGGCGCAGCGCTCTACGCTCTCCGCATCATCTGACTACCCGTCAGCTACGAGGGAGCGGGGAACGCAGTGAACGAGACCGCACACGCCCTGGGCGCATCGGCCACCTTCTGGGAACTCATCGAGCGCCGCGCCGCGCTGACCCCGGACCGCCCCGTCCTCATCCAGGACGACCGCACCCTCACCTTCGGCGAGCTGCGCGACCGCTGCGAGCGGGTCGCGGCCGGCCTGCACGGGCTGGGGGTGCGCCCCGGCAGCGTCGTCGCCTGGCAGCTGCCGACCCGCCTGGAGACGGCGCTGCTCTCCTTCGCCCTCACCCGGCTCGGGGCCGTACAGTCGCCCGTCATCCCGTTCTACCGGGACCGCGAGGTGGGGTTCGCGCTGCGCGAGTCGAAGGCCGCCTTCTTCGCCGTGCCCGGCACCTGGCGCGGCTTCGACCACACCGCGATGGCGCACCGGATCGCCGCGGACCTCGAGCAACCGCCGCAGGTCCTCGAGGCGTACGAGGAGCTGCCGGACGGCGACCCCGCCGTGCTCCCGCCCCCTCCCACGGACGGCACGGCAGTGCGCTGGATCTACTGGACGTCGGGGACCACCTCCGACCCGAAGGGCGTCCTGCACACCGACCGCAGCCTGATCGCGGGCGGCTCGTGCCTGGCCCACGCACTGCATCTGTCGGCCGACGACATCGGCTCGATGGCGTTCCCGTTCGCCCATATCGCCGGGCCCGACTACACCGTGATGCTGCTGCTGTACGGATTCCCCGCGGTCCTGTTCGAGCACTTCGCGATGGACGGGGCGCTGGACGGCTACCGGCGCCACGGGGTGACGGTCGCGGGCGGCTCGACCGCGTTCTACTCCATGTTCCTGACCGAACAGCGCAAGGACCCCACGCGCAAGGTGGTCCCCACGCTGCGGCTGCTGGCGGGCGGCGGGGCGCCGAAACCGCCGGAGATCTACCACGCGGTCGTACGGGAGATGGGCATCCAGCTCACCCACGGCTACGGCATGACCGAGGTTCCCATGATCACGATGGGCGCCCCCGACGACACGGTGGAACACCTCGCCGAGACGGAGGGGCGGCCGCCCGAGGGCATGGAGATACGGATCACCGACGAGGACGGCAAGCCGCTGCCGTACGGGACGGACGGCGAGGTACGGCTCCGCGGGGAAGCCGTCTGCCAGGGCTATCTGAACGCGGCCCGGGACGCCTTCGACGCGGACGGCTTCCTCGTCACCGGCGATGTCGGCCATCTCCTGGAGAGCGGCCATCTGGTCCTCACCGGGCGGCTCAAGGACATCATCATCCGCAAGGGCGAGAACATCTCCGCCAAGGAGATCGAGGACCTGCTCCACCGCCACCCCGGGGTCGCCGACGCGGCCGTGATCGGACTGCCGGACGAGGAGCGCGGGGAACGCGTCTGCGCGGTCGTCGAGCAGCCGGCCGGGGCGGGGGCGCTGACGCTGGCGGAGCTGGCCGGGTATCTGCGCACGGAGGGGCTCGCGGTGCACAAGCTGCCGGAGCAGCTGGAGGTGGTGGACGCGCTGCCGCGCAACGAGACGCTGCGGAAGGTGCTCAAGTACAGGCTGCGGGAGCAGTTCTCCTGACGGAAAACGGGTCGCCTCCGTCGCTCACCGCCGGCCGGGCGAGGTGATGCGGCCGGCGCTCGGCGCCGGGGGCGTGAACATCCTGAGCGCGAGCGGGCCGGGCTCGCAGCAGTCCGTCCCCCATCTGCACGTCCACGTCGTGCCCCGCCGGCCCGGCGACGGGTTCTCGACCTGGCCCGCCGGGCGGTCCGGGCAACGTGTCGACGGTGATCCCATCGGCCGCCTCGCCGAGGCGGTCGCGGACCTGTGAGGGGGCCGGGTGCGGTCTCGGCGAGGGGGCCGCACCCGGCCTGGTCAGGCCGTTACGCGTCCGGCTCGATCACCGTGAAATAGACGGCGAACGCGGCAACCGCCTCGTCCTCGGCGATCTTGCCGTCGTGGTCCGTGTCCAGGCTCCGTGCGGCCAGTCCTGCCGACTCCTCGCTCGCGCCCAGGATCTTCATCGCCCGCTCCACGGCGGGCACCGAGGCCGCGCCGTCGTCGTCGTTGTCCGCCACGGCGATCGCCGCGCGCAGGAACGGGCGGGCGATCTCCGCGAAGCGCTCGGGGTTGTCGCGCAGCCGTTTCACGGCCCCGCCCACGAACTCCTCACGGGTGACGCGCTGGTCCCCGTCGACATCGGCGATGCCCGCCATGCCCTGCCAGAACGCCTCGGCCCCGGTGTAGAGCGCCTGCCCCTTGTCGCAGCGGGCCGTCGTACCGAATTCGGCGAGCAGACGGGCCGCGGCGGCGTTGAAATCCGCGCGATCGATGTATCCGTTGCCGTCCTGGTCGAAGGCGGCGAAGCGGAAGGCGATCTTGCGCTCATACTCTGCGCTGTCCATGCGGGGAGCGTACGACGCCTGCGGGCATCACGTGTCACTTACGCGCGCCACCGGTGTTACAACCTGGTCTTAACACCGTGTGGCGGGATGGTTTCAGGCCGAAAGCGGCTGGGCTCGGTCGTCGACGGCCGCGTCCCAGTCGGGGTAGACATCGAACAAACGGCGCACGCCGAGGGCGGCGAGCACCCGGTTGACGTGGGAGCCCTCCTCCGCGCCGCGGGCCGGCAGGATCAGCCGCAGTCTCCCGCCGCAGGAGCGCATCAGACGCCGGGCCGCGATCAGCACGCCGACGCCGCTCGAATCGCAGAACAGCACCTCGGAGAGGTCGAGCACCACGTCGTGACGTCCGACGGCGACCGCGTCATGGACGGACTGGCGGACCGCTGGCGACGTCAGCAGGTCCAGTTCGCCTCGTATGTGCAGCACGGTCCATACGCCCTGCTCGGTCTCGGCCACTTTCAGAGTCACGCGACTGGGCCTCTCGTTCCGGGGAATCCGGCGATCCGGAAGTATCTGTTCCTCCTCGCGGCTGCCCCCGCCGCACACCCATGAAACACCGACCGACAGACAGAAGTAGACACAGACGGGTTTCCGGCAGAAATGATCACTTCAGGTCCGATTCCAACATCCCGGGATGTCGCATTCCCTACCATCCAGGGCGTTCTCAGGGGCGTACTTGCCGCAAAGACGCCTGCAGGGCGAGTGCCGCCGACTACATTCGATGTGACGAGGGGGACAGGGCTGGGGGTCCTATGGCGAAAGACGCACCGCCCCGCTGGGACCGCAAGATGCAGCAGCGGCTGGCACGCGGCGAGGCGGCGGCCCTCGGCGAGCTCTACGACCGTTTCGCCTCGCTCGTCCACAGCCAGGCCCACCGGATGCTCGACGACGAGTCGGCCGCCGACCTGGTGACCCGCGAGGTCTTCGGGTACGTGTGGGAGAACCCCGACGCGTACGACCCCAAGCAGGGCTCGATGCGGTCCTGGGTGGCCCGGCTCACCCACCGCCAGTCCGTGCGGCGCCTGCGCGCCGCGGAACCGTCCTCGTTCGCGCGGGGCGCGGACGGCAGCGAGGACGGCGAACACGGCGGGGGTGAGGACACCGCGGCCCGGCAGGAGCTGGAGGAGCGGGTGCAACGCGCCACGGCCGCAGCCCGCGCCGACTACATCGTCGCCTCCATGCCCGCGCCGCTGCGGGCCGCACTGGAGCTCGCGTACATCCAGCGCAGGGACTACCGGCAGACCGCGGCCGACCTCGGGGTGACCGCGGACGAGGCCCGCCGCCGGCTGCGGCTCGGGCTGCAGCTGCTCTCCACCGCCGGCACCCGCCCGCTCGAGGGGGCCGCGCCGCCCGGATACGGACGGATGCTGTGACCGGCGACGACGACGCGAACATGCGCGACGACGAGGTGCGGGGCGCGCGGCGCATACCGGGACCGCGGGCGGCGGCGGACGACTTCGACCTCGGCGCCGTACCGACGGCGCCCGGGCCCACGACACGTGAACCGGCGACACCCGAACCGGAACCGGAATCCCCGGCGGCGCCACCGCAACCGCCCGCCCCGGTGCTTCCCCACCGCGTGCTCGAGGCCCTCCTCGGCGCCTGGGCGCTGGCCGCCTGTTCCGCCGAGGAGACCGAGGCGGTCGAGGCGCACCTCACCGGGTGCGCCGCCTGCGCGGACGAAGCGCTGCGGCTGCGCGACGCGGTCGGTCTGCTGCACACCGACCGCAGCCTGGACCTCGACCCGCTGCTGCGCTCCCGGGTGCTCGAAGGCTGTCTGAGCCGTCGCCCGGCCAAGATCCCGGTACCGGGCTGGGCCGTTCCGTACGACGCGGAGACCGCCCGCCTCGATGCGCTCCTCCGTGACATCGGCAGCTCGGAATGGCATGCGCCGGTGCGGCTGAGGTGGTTCGAGGGTGAACGACAGGTCAACCGCAAGACGACGGTCGCCGGGGTGATCGGCCATCTCATGACCGTCGACGGGCTGGTCAGCACCGCCCTCGGCCTGGACGATCCGGTCGCCGACGGCGCCGGCGGACGCGGCGGGAGCGATACCGCCGCCGGCTCCGAGCTCCCGCTCTCCCCCACCCCGCGCACCGAGACGTACTGGTCGGCGGCCCGACGACCGCCCACCCGGGCCGTCCGCGAGCCCTGGCGCGACCAGAGCCACGCCCTCATCCGTACGGTGTCGTTCGCCGGCCGCGGGGTCGCCGAGCTGTCCGTCTCGTACGGGGACTTCGCCCTCCCGCTGCAGGACGCCCTGCTGGACCGGGCCTTCGAGTGCTGGGTGCACGGCGGTGACATCGCGGACGCGGTGGACTATCCGTACGAGGCCCCGTCCGCCGCCCATCTCCAACCGATGATCGATCTGGCGGCCCGGCTCCTGCCGGCCGCCCTCGCCGGACGCCGCCGGGCCGGGCTCGCGGCGCCCGCCCGCCATCTGGTGACGGCCGGTTCGCCGGGCCGTTCGCTCCATCTGGAGATCGAGGGCTCGGGCGGCGGCAACTGGTACATCGCCCTGGACTCCCCGGCCGCGCTCGGCTCGCCCGACCACGCGGTCGCGCAGGTGGCGCTGGACAGCACTGAGTTCTGCCGGCTGGTCGCGGGCCATGTGTCGCCCGTCGACGCGGCGGCCGGACAGGAAGGCGACCGCGAGGCGATCCGCGACGTGCTGTTCGCGGCGGCGTCGCTCAGCCGGCTCTAGGTGGACGCTGCCGTGGTGGGCGTGCCGGTCGGGATGGTACGCCGATCCCCTGGACTTCCCTGAGCCCGTCCCCCGTCCCGGCACACCTTCGGAGATCCCTGCTCCGGCCAACGAGACGGAGCCTGCCGAATCCAGGCTGCCGAGCCATGGCGAAATGACTCGCTTCTTTACCTAGCCCCCCGAGGTCAGAGGTAAGAAATACCTGCCAGCAGGAGAAATATGAACGCGATACCTCCGACGATCCAGGGCACTGTGCCGCGGCCCCGCTGTTCCACCACCTCCGAGTAGCCGGGATTTTTGGAGTCATAGATCACATCCAACCGCTGACCGACACCAACCGGAGGAAATCTATACGGCATGCTGTCGCGGTAATAGCGCAGGCCTTCAACTTCGTACTCCAGGCGTAAAGTGACCAGACCTTTTCCATCAAAGGCCCTATTGACGCACGCAGCGCGAATAACGACACCTCTGCGACGAAGATTCCCATCGCGCCAGATAAATAGAAGCGCCCCGGCCAGTACGGGAATTCCAAAGACCAGGATATCCATCGCATATCCGTGCAGCCCATCAAGCATGATCCCCCACCTCTCCAGCTCCACCCGAATCCAGCAATCCGGACTTCTAGCCGTTCACAGACCTGGGAACCAGTAACTCTGCCTCCGAAACGAACCGTCGCCCCCTCACTTCTATCAAAAGCGCAGGAGAAACAGTGAGTAATCGAACCAACGACGAAATCTACGAAAAAGTAGCTGAAATCAAGACCCTCCTGACAAAAAGTCAGGATACATGGGTCACAAAGGCCTACTTCGACACCGCCATCAAGGGTCTCTCCACCTCGGGAGGCGGCAAGAAGGAGGAAGACCCGAGCGTCATCGGTCTTGGGGCTGCATTCAGTGCCGCGGCAGTGCACCAAGGACGTCAGCAGCGCAGCGCGAGCCATCGCCTGACGGAGACGGCGTTCACATGGCACTCGCACGTAGCTCAACCACCGCGGCGGGGAATCTCTCGCGCTTTCGGAGCGCGGCGTCCCAGGCATTCTCGGCAGTCCGGCAATTGTCGGAACGAGATCGGCGGTTCTCGGCGACCGCTGCTCAGGCGTTGAGGTCCAGCACGCGGACCGGCTCGCCCTCCCACCGCTTCGGGGCAGTGGTGGCGATGACCGCTCCGTCGGGGCGGTCGGGGGTGGGCTGCGCCGCGTACTGACTGTGGGCCGCCGCCCACGTCTCCTGCCGGGCAAGGGCCAGGGCTGCGGCCAGATCCAGGTCCAGGACCGTGATGCCCGGCAGAGCGGCCAGATGCTCGGCCGTGCCGGGCCGTGCGCGGTCGGCTTCGACGAGAGCGCAGGCCGGGGCGTAGAGGAACCAGTCCGGTTCGGCGTGGGCCCGGTGGATGAGTCGTGAGGCGAGTACGTTGCCCTGGCCGGCCGCTGTCATCGCCGTGTCGTCCAGGACGATGTGCATGGCGTCGCTCACCGGGCAGTCACCTGGGCCAGGCGCCGGTCCAGCTCGCTGTCCAGGTTGTCCTGCTCGGCCGGAGAGGGGGCGTAGCCGTTCCACTCATTCAGCGCGGCACGGGCCTTCTCCGCACGTTCGGCGCGCTCGGCCGGGGTGAGCATGGTCTCGGCCAGGCGAGCCAGATAGGCGCGCAGCGACAGACCCTCGGCAGCCGCGATCGCGGCCAGTCGGTCCTTGGCTTCCTTGGGGATACGGACATTGGCATCGGACATCGTCGTACTCCTTCCCATCCCTTGAGGATACGGGTACGGGTACGTACCCGTCGCGGTGCGTCGGAGGCATGACGGGCGCGTTGGTGGCGATCCAATAAACGGTGGCTCCTGGCGTCTTTCGCGCTACGCGAAGATCACCGTGCGGCGCCCGTTGAGCAGGATGCGTCGCTCCGCGTGCCACTTCACCGCGCGCGCCAGCGCCTGGCACTCCACATCGCGCCCGATCGCGACCAGTTCGTCCGGCGTGACGCCGTGGCCGACCCGCTCGACCTCCTGCTCGATGATCGGTCCCTCGTCGAGGTCGGCAGTCACGTAGTGCGCCGTCGCACCGATCAGCTTCACACCGCGGGCATGCGCCTGGTGGTACGGCTTCGCGCCCTTGAAGCTCGGCAGGAAGGAGTGGTGGATATTGATGATCCGGCCGCTGAGCTGCTTGCACAGATCGTCGGACAGGACCTGCATGTAGCGGGCGAGGACGACCAGCTCGACGTTCTCTTCGCGGACCAGCTGCAGCAGCTGTTCCTCCGCCTCCGCCTTGGTCTCCTTGGTCACCGGGATGTGCCGGAAGGGCACGTCGTACGAGGCGGCGAGCTCGGCGAAGTCCGTGTGGTTGGAGACGACGGCCGCGATGTCGATCGGCAGCGCGCCGATGCTGGAGCGGAACAGCAGGTCGTTGAGGCAGTGGCCGAACTTGCTGACCATCAGCACGACCCGCATCCGGTCCGAGGAGCGGTGGATCTGCCAGTCCATCCGGAACGAGTCCCCGATGGCGGCGAAACTGGCCCGCAGCTTCTCCACGGTCACCGGGGCGTCCGCCGAGAAGTGGACCCGCATGAAGAACAGACCCGTGTCGTGGTCACCGAACTGCTGGCTGTCCTCGATATTGCAGCCGGTCATGAAGAGATAACTCGACACGGCGTGCACGATGCCTTGTTTGTCCGGGCACGACAGGGTGAGGACGTACTGCTCGGGGGTGGTCTCAGCAGGCTGCGGCGCGGTCATGTCCGTAGCGTGCCACACCGTCCCCTGGTTCAGGCGGTCCTGGTCATGATGCGGAGCACGTCCAGGGAGCGCGGCGGGGTGTCGGGGTCCTCGCCGTCGTTCGTGGCGAGGAGCACGTGCGCCTCACGGGCGGCCCGTACGCCTTCCGGCCAGCCGTGGTGCTCCAGGTAGGCGGAGACGGGGGCGTCGGCGCCGACCTGGTGCATGATGCGCAGCACCCGCAGCACGGCGACGTCGACGAGGGTCGCCTCGCCGGAGTCGCGGAAGACCGTGCCGACGTATTTCTCGGCGGACCAGTTGTCCAGCCAGGTGTCCTCGACCAGGCGGTACACGGCGTCGGTGACATCGCCGTACCCCTCCCGGCCGGCCAGCCAGCACTCGTGGTGGAAGACGGGGTCGGAGAGCATGTGCAGCGCCGAGCGCACGTTGCTGCGCCAGCGCCACCAAGGAACATCATTGAGCGGCATGCCGCCCATGGTGGAGGAGCGACGGCCGCGACGGGAAGTGTTCTCCGAACCTTGCTGCACGGTTGTCGATCGTACGTTCCTTCCTTCCGGGCTCGCACCGGCCCCTGTAATTCACCTGGACGTCACCGAGCGTTGAACGGAGCACACATCGGCGTTACCCCGGACGCGGAAATGTCCATACCCATGACCGGATGGCAACGCCTCACTTCCCCCCGCCCCTACACATTCCTCACATGTACGGCGGCGGCCGGGGCATTGCTGATCACCGGCTGCGGTGTGCTCCCTGGGGCCTCGGGGGACTCCAGGGAGCCCGTCACCGTCGTGACCTGGGCCCCCGACGGCTCCAACGGTCCGGATACGGAGAACATGGCGGGCATGACGGCCATGGCCCGCGCCTATGCCCGCTGGGTGAACAGCAACGGCGGGCTAGACGGGCACAAACTGCGCGTCGTCACCTGCAACGAGGACGACACGTCGAGCGGCGCGGGGGACTGCGCCCGGCGGGCGGTCGCGGAGAAGGCGGTCGCGGTCGTCGGCTCGTACAGTCCGGAGGGCCACTCCTTCATGGGGCCGCTGGAGGCCGCCCGGATCCCGTACATCGGCGGCTACGGGGCCTCCGCGGAGGAGTTCACCAGCTACAACTCGTACCCCGTCAACGGCGGCCAGTCGGCGCTGCTGGCGGGCAACGCCAAGCAGCTCGCCCGCAGTTGCGAGCGGGTCTCCCTGGTGCGCCCCGACACGCTGGGCGGCGACGGCCAGGCGTGGCTCCTCAGCACCGGCCTGAAGGAGGAGAAGCGGCCCGCGCCCACCGACATCCGGGCGGCGGAGGCGGCCACGTCCTACGACCAGGCGGCCGAGCAGGCGCTGGAAGGGGCGGGGCGGTCCGACGGGTGCGTGACGGCGGTGCTCGGGAACCGCACGGAGACGTTCTTCGACTCCTTCCGCCGTCTCGAACCGTCGGAGGGGTCCGTGCGGATCTCGTCGGTCCTCGGCAGCGTCGGCCAGCCGCTGATCAACAGCACCGGCGGGCGGAACAGCCCGTTCGAGGGGGCGTACGTCACCGGCTGGTACCCCGAGTCGGGGGATGCCCGCTGGGACGAGATGCGCGCGGTGATCCGGAAGCACGCGTTCGGCGACAACCGGATCGACCCCGACGACACGGGTGTCCAGACGACGTGGATCGCGTACACGGCACTGAAGGAGATCGTGACGGCGATCAACGCCCCGGACATCACCGGCCGCAAAATCACGGCCGCCCTCAACAGAGGCGCCGAGGTCGACACCGGTGGTCTCACCCCGGTGCTGCGGTGGCGGTTCGAGGACATGCTGGGCTCGTCGGCGTATCCGCGGATCGTGAACCGGAAGGTGACGTTCCAAGTGGTGCGGAAGGGGCGGCTGGTGTCCGACAGGAAGGGGTTCGTGGACGTCACGAACACGCTGTCGGAGGCCAGCGCGAAGGGCTGAGCACCCGCAAGCCCCTCCGGCGATCGAGGAGCGGCGCACAGGGGGGTGCGGGCGCACAGGGGGTGCGGGCGGCACCGGGGGCGTGCGCACCGGGTGCGGGGTGCTGCCCAGTGCTGGGCAGCACCCCGCACCGCCGTCAGAGCTCCGTCGGCGCCCGCCGCGTCAACCCGTACTTCGCCGCGATCGAGTTCCACAGCCCCGACGCCTGCGCCTTCGCCTTGCTCGCCTCACCGCTCTCCCGGTCGGCCTGGCCCTTCTCGGGCGTCGCGCGGGCCCGCCCGTGCTTGCAGACCTTCTTGCCGTTCTTGGCCTGCGCGGCCCATGCCGCGTAGTGGTCGTCGGCGGAGGCCGACGCCTGCCACGCCTTCGTGAGCGCCGAGGTCAGCTCCGCGTTGTTCGGCAGCTTGTCGACGGTCAGCCCCTGCAGCCGCGTCACCAGGTCGCGGCGCTGCTTGGCCGCGCCCTGCAGATCAGTGACCGCCTGGTCCAGGTCGGTGCAGGACTTGGTCTTCTCCACGGCCCCGATGACCGCCGCACGGCTGCTGTTGCTGTCCGCGAGCAGCTTGTCGAGCGCCTCGGCCTGCTGCTTCGCCGGGTCGGCCGCCGTCTGCGTGGAGGGCTTCGCGGCGGGCGAACTCGCCGCGGCCACCGGCTGCTTGTTGTCCGTGCCCTTGTCGTCGCCACTCATCAGCGCACCCGCGCCGAGCCCGACGATGGCGCAGCCGACGACGACCGCGGCGATCAGCGGGACGTGCGACGGCTTCTTGCGCTGCCCGGCCCGGCCCTGCGGCGGCTCGCCGTGCTGCGGCTGGTAGGCCGGCGCGGGCTGCTGGTGCGACTGGGCGGCGCCCTGGTACGGCGCCTGTCCCGGGTCGAACCGGGGCATCTGCTGCGTGGAGGCCGCCGGCTCCTCGGTGCGGAACAGGTTGTCGAACTCGGCGGGGGGCTGCCGCTCCTCGGGCGTCCCCGGCCCGATGCCGTACGGGGCACCACCGGGCACCGGCGCAATGTACTGGGTCGCGTCGGCGTCGGAGGCCGATGCGGGCGGCTGTGCGTGGGCGATGAACTGGGTCGCCTCCGCGGCACTCTCGGCCGGCACCGGCGCGATGAACTGCGTGGCATCCGCGTCGCCGCCCATGCCCGCACCCGTGCCCGCACCCGCACCCGTGCCCGTTCCCGTCCCCGGTCCGGCCTCCGGGGGCAGCGGCTGGGCGTACGGCTGGGGCTGGGCGTACTGCTGGGGCTGGGGCTGGGCGTACGGCTGGGGCTGGGGCTGGGCGTACGGCTGGGGCTGGGGCTGGGCGTACGGCTGAGGCTGCTCGGCCGGCAGGGCCGGGCCCTGCTGCCCGTACGCCTGCCCCTGGTCGTACTGCGCGTACTGGCCCTGCGGCGACCCGTCCTGCTGCGGCGCCTGCGGCCCCCAGGGCTGACCCCATGGCTGCCCGCCCGCCGGAGCGGACCGGTCGGCCGGTCCGCCCGGTATCCAGGGCTCGCCGCCACCTGCGGGCAGCACGACACCTTCGTGCGCGGGCCGTACAGCAGGGGGCTGCTGCTCGTCACCCTGTCCGCTCTGCGTCACCGGGACTCCTACGTGTAAACCTACGGAATCGTCGGCTCACGCTATCGGGTGGCAGCCGCTCTCCGCCAAGCGCCCGATATCACTCATCGTCCCTTCACCGGGGCAGTAACACGCCGGGCCCTGACGACGCAGTTAACGGGCGCCCCGAAAAATCCCCGATCAGACGCCGGTCAGGCCGCCTGGAGCTCCAGCCGCGCCCCGAACTCCCGGACCGCCGTCTCGTCGCCGTACGGGACCAGCCGCTGCTGCAGATCGTCCAGGTACTCCGCGCCCCGGCTCGACCGCACCGTCCCCAGCAGCTCCATCGCCCGCGTCCCCGTATGACACGCCTGCTCCACCTCGCGCAGCTGCACCTGCGCCGTGGCGAGCAGCACCAGACCGATGCCCCGGCGCCGGGCCCGGGACTCCGGGAGAGCGGCCAGGGACTCCGTCGCCCGGCGCGCGGCCGCCTCCGCCTGGCCGAGATCGCGGTGACAGTGCGCCAGCTCGTCGGCGAGATAGGCGGAGTCGAAGTGGACGATCCATGACGGGTCGTCCCCGGTGTCCGGCTCGGCGTGCTCCAGCGCCGTCAGGGCCCGGCCCGCCACCGCCTGGCAGGTCCGGGCATCGCCGAGCAACGCGTGCCCGCGCGCCTCCGCCGCGTAGAACATCGCCTCCGCGCGCGGGGTGACCCGCCCGCGCGTCCCCTCCTGCGCGGCCCGTGCCAGCTGCGCGATCTCCCGCGGGTTGCCGAGCTGTGCGGCGAGATGGCTCATCGAAGCGGCCAGCACATAGCCGCCGTACGCCCGGTCGCCCGCCGCCTGCGCCAGCCGCAGAGCCTGGATGTAGTACCGCTGGGCGAGCCCCGGCTGCCCCGTGTCCACCGCCATGTACCCGGCGAGCTCGGTGAGCCGCGCGACCGCCGCGAACAACTGCCGCCCGACCGTTTCGCGGTACGCCCCCGAGAGCAGCCCGGAGACCACGCTGTTGAGGTAGTGCACCAGGACCGGCCGCACATGTCCGCTGCCGAACCGGTGGTCGAGGTCGACCAGCGCCACCGTCATCGCCCGAACCGCCTCCACGTCCGGCATCCCGACCCGCGCCCCCGCCGCGCGCGCCACCTGCGGGTCGGCGCCGGTGATCAGCCAGTCCCTGCTGGGCTCGACCAGCGCCGAGGACGCGACCGCCGAACCGGACAGGACGTCGCGGCGTCCGACATCGCTGCGCCACAGCTCGCAGACCTGCTCGATCGCGCCGATCACGGTCGGCGCGAACTGCAGGCCGACGCCGGACGCCAGATTCTTGCCGTGGGCCATCCCGATCTCGTCGATCGTGACCGTACGGCCGAGCTTGCGGCCGAGCGCCTCGGCGATGATTCCCGGCGCCCTGCCCCGCGGTTGCTGCCCGCGCAGCCAGCGGGCCACGGAGGTCTTGTCGTAACGGAGGTCGAGGCCGCGCTCCGCGCCGACCATGTTGACTCGGCGGGCGAGGCCCGCATTGGAACATCCGGCTTCCTGGATGAGCGCCTGGAGCCGTTCGTTCGGCTGGCGTGCGACGAGAGGCCTGGCTGCCATGTTTCCCCCTGAGGCCGCAGTGATCGGTGAATGGATCACTGCCCGGCATATGACCAAGAAATGCGCACATACATCGTGTTGGTGTTTTCCGTGGCGTTCACGGTGTTCACGGCATTTATGGCGCTTATCGTGTAGTTGTTCAGGTTCGGTGCGTATTCGGCATGGGGGAACTGTTCCGGATTCCCCACATGTGGCTACCCGTCCCTCGACGCGCTGCCTCATGCGCGCCCCCGTCCATGCATCCATGCGCCCCATGTGCAGGGCCGATGCACCGTGACCGCGCTCGCCACGCCCGTAACCCCAGGTGGTTGCGGAAGTTGTGATGTTCGTGGAAGAGCCCATCGGAGTCACGGAAACCGCGCAGGCCCCCCCAACAACGAGGTGAGCAACTGCTCGACGCCGCCGTGCGCTATGCGGAGGAGCAGCACTGGGAGGTGTTCCCCGGCACCTGGCTCCAGACGGTGGAAGGGGCGGAACGGTGCTCGTGCGGAGAAGCCGGCTGCGCCGCCCCCGGAGCCCACCCCACCCGGCCCGACTGGGCGAGCCGGTCGACCGGCAGCGGCGCCGCGGCCCGCCGGATGTGGTCCCAGCAGCCCGGGGCGTCGGTGCTGCTGCCCACCGGACGCACCTTCGACGCGATCGACGTACCGGAGTCCGCCGGCTTCCTGGCGCTGGCCCGGATGGAGCGGATGAACCTGCCGCTCTCCCCCGTCACCTGCACCCCCGACCGCCGGATGCTCTTCTTCGTACTGCCCGGCGCGGCGGCCAAGGTGGACGATCTCGTACGGAGGCTGGGCTGGAGCGCCACCGCGATCGGTCTGCTCGGCCGCGGCGAGGGCCACTACGTGGCGGGCCCGCCGACCAGGATCGGCGGGCGCGGTGCGGTGCAGTGGGCACGTCGGCCCACCCCCGCCAACCGCTGGCTGCCCGACGCCGAAGAGGTCATCAGCCCCCTCGCCTACGCCTGCGGACGGGAAGCAGCCGACGCGCGCGCACGCCTTTCGTAGTCTGGGCCCCTCACACGGGGACACCGAAGGCAGGAGCACCATGTCGGACCGGAACACGGCGGGATCGCACGGGGCGGTGGAGGCGGGCGGGGCGCGAACGGCGCCGCCCGCCGTTCGCGTACAGGGCCTGTGGAAGCGGTTCGGGGAACAGGTCGCGGTCGCCGGGATCGATCTGGAGCTGCCCGCAGGCAAGTTCATCGGTCTGGTCGGACCCAACGGCGCGGGCAAGACGACCACGCTGTCGATGGTGACCGGGCTGCTCCGTCCCGACCACGGCACGGTCGAGGTCGGCGGGCACGACGTCTGGCGGGACCCGGTCGAGGTGAAAGCCAGGATCGGCGTCCTGCCGGAGGGGCTGCGGCTCTTCGAGCGCCTCTCGGGGCGCGAACTCCTCGCGTACACCGGACGGTTGCGCGGGCTGCCGGGCGCCGAGGTCGACAAGCGGGCCATCCAGCTGCTGGACGTGCTCGACCTGGCGGGCTCCCGGAACAAGCTGGTCGTCGACTACTCGACCGGCATGCGGAAGAAGATCGGGCTCGCCGCGGCGCTGCTGCACAACCCCGACGTACTGTTTCTGGACGAGCCGTTCGAGGGCGTCGACCCCGTCTCGGCGCAGACCATCCGCGGGGTCCTGGAGCGGTACACCCGCTCGGGGGCGACCGTCGTCTTCTCCAGCCATGTGATGGAGCTCGTCGAGTCGCTGTGCGACTGGGTGGCCGTCATGGCGGGCGGCACGATCCGGGCGCAGGGCACCCTCGCCGAGGTGCGCGGCGACGCGACGTCGCTGCAGGACGCGTTCCTCGAACTCGTCGGCGCGGGCGGCCGGGACACCGGTGACTCCCTCGACTGGCTGGGCGGCGGCCGATGAGCATGCTCGACACACCCGTCACCTCCGCCGCCCGCCCCGCCGTCGGCGGCGAACGGCTCGTCCCCGTCTTCGTACGGCTCAAACTGACGCTGCTGCGCAACGGGCTGCGGCAGTCCGCCGGCAGACGGGTCGCGTACATCTCGTCCGTCGTCCTCACCCTGCTGTTCGCCGCGGGCCAGATCGTCGCGCTGGCCGCACTGCGCGGCCATGCCCACGCGGGTTCCCTGACGGTCCTGCTGGCCGGGGTGCTGGCGCTCGGCTGGGCGGTGATGCCGCTCTTCTTCCCCAGCGGCGACGAAACCCTCGACCCGAGCCGGCTCGTGATGCTGCCGCTGCGGCCGCGCCCGCTGGTCGGGGCGCTGCTGGTGGCATCGCTCGTCGGCATCGGACCGCTGTTCACGCTCTGTCTGGCGGCCGGTTCGGCGTTCGCGGTGGCACACGGGGCGGCGGCCGTGGCGTGCGCGGTGGTCGCCGTGCCGCTGACACTGGTGGTGTGCGTCGCCCTGGCGCGGGCCGTCGCCACGGCCAACACCCGGCTGCTGAGCTCCCGCAAGGGCCGCGATCTGGCGGTTCTCAGCGGACTCGTGGTCGCGGTCGGCATCCAGGTCGTCAACTTCGGTGCGCAGCGGCTCGGCCGGTCCGGTGGGCTCGCCGCGCTCGACCCGGCGGCGGACGTGGTGCGCTGGCTGCCGCCCGCCTCGGCGATCGGCGCGGTGGACTCGGCGGCGCAGGGGTCGTACGGGCGGGCCGCGGCGCAACTGCTGCTCTCCGTCGCGGCGCTGGGTGCGCTGGTGTGGCTCTGGCAGCGGAGTCTGGTGAAGCTGATGACCGCCCCGGACGGTTCCACGGCGGCCGCCGCCGGAGCGGCCCGGGAGAAGTCCGGCAGGGGCGGCTCCCGGCTCTCCGCACTGCTGCCCGAGGGGCGCACGGGGACGGTGATACGGCGCAGTCTGCGGTATGTGGCACGGGACCCGAAGACCAAGGCCGCCTGGGTGACGGCGCTCGCCATCGGGCTGATCGTGCCGCTGCTCAACGCGGTGCAGGGCACCGGCTCGGTCTACTTCGCCTGCTTCGCCGCCGGGATGCTCGGCATCCAGATGTACAACCAGTTCGGGCAGGACACCTCCGCGTTCTGGATGGTGGCGCTGACGATCTCCTCCACCCGGGACGCCTACCTCGAACTGCGGGGGCGGGCGGCGGCGTTGCTGGTGATCACTCTCCCGTACACGGTGCTGGTGACCGTGGTGACGGCGGCGGTGCTCGGCGACTGGGAGAAACTGCCGGGCGCCATAGGGCTGTCGCTCGCCCTGCTGGGCGCGATGCTGGCGACGGGGGCGCTGGCATCGGCCAACTTCCCGTACTCGATCCCTCAGGACAGCGGGTTCAAGAACGTGGCACCGGGGCAGGCCGGGCTCGCCTGGATCTCGATCTTCGGCGGCATGGTCTCGGCGGCGGTGCTGTGCGCGCCGGTGATCGTGGCGACGATCTGGCTGCATCTGATCGACGCGGAGGACTGGTTGTGGGTGATGCTGCCGGTCGGCAGCGCGTACGGGGCGCTGGTCGCCTGGGCGGGTCTGCGGCTGGCCGCACCGCGCACGGCGAACCGGCTGCCCGAGATCCTGGCGGCGGTCAGCAAGGGGTGACGCGAGCCGGGTCGGGCCGCTCCGTCACGGGGAGACGGGCTCGCGGTCGTTCCGGGGGTCCTCGGCGAACTCCTCCAGGAACGGTTCGACCGCGGCGCGCCAGCCCTCCGGCTGGTCGTAGTGGACGAGATGGCCGGCGTCCGCCACCTCCGCGTACTGCCCGCGCGGCAGTACGCGGACCATCTCCTGGGCCTCCGCCCGGCCCAGCTCGCCGTCCGGACCACGGAGCACCAGCGCCGGGCACCGGACCTGCGCCAGCTCCTCCCAGTGCGCGTCGTACACCCATGTCGCACGGGACCGGAGCATCTGACGGCGGGAGAAGACGGGGCGCCAGCCGTCGGCGCGCTCGGCCATCACCTCGGCGAAGAACTCGCCGCGGGCCGGGTTCGGCCGCTCCACCCAGGGGTCGTCCTCGCCGAACCACTTCCGAACGTCGGAAAGCGTCGCGAACGGCACCGGCCAGGACTTGAACCAGTCCTCCCACTCCCGCTGCGAGGCCGCGCCGAGCGCGGAGGCCCGCATGTCACAGATGACCAGGGCGTGGACCAGATCGGGGCGCTTCGCAGCGAGCTGCCAGGCGGTGAGGGCGCCCATCGCATGGCCGACGACGGTGACGGGGGCCAGGTCGAGCTGCTCGATCGCCGCCTCGGCATCGGCGACGTACGCCTCACGGGTGTACGGGCCCTCGGCGGGTTTCTCGCTGCGGCCGTGCCCCCGCTGGTCGAGCCCGACCGCCCGGTGCCGCTCGGCGAGCCAGCGGGTGGTGGAGGCCCAGTGGGAAGCCCGGCCCATCAGTCCATGAAGCAGTAAGACCCCGGGGGCGCGTTCGCCCTCCGTGCGCTCCTTGGGCGGATCTGCGAACTCCCAGGCCGCGAGGCGTACGCCGTCGGATCCGGTTACATCGATGCGCCGCACCATGTGTCCTGGCACCCCCTTCTGGTCCTCGACAACCGCTCGATCGCCGTGTGGTCGCGTCACGCCAGACTATCGAACCCGTATTCGAAAATCGGTGTCCGGCGCGCAACACCCCTCGTTCGAGTGACAGCTGCCAAGGATTGACGTCGGCCACGGAGGGGAGATCTTCTCCGGGAGGCGGACCACTCGGGGATGAGGGTCCGTGGGGACCGGCCTTGAGAGCTCGGGGCTCCAGGTCGGAACAGGGGAGGAGAGGCCCCGGCGCCGCGCGGCGCCGGGGCCCTCCCACGTCCGGGGGGCGTGCGGGGCGGCGGGCGCCGGGGCATGCGGGGCCGGGGCCGCGACGTGCGGGGCTGCGGCCTTGAGGGCAGCCCTGCCCCTCTGGGCAGCCCGGACGGGCAGGGCGGTCCGGGTGCTCGTGATCGTGGCAGCCGCCCTCTGCTGCACATGCCAGTACGACGGGCGCATCCGCTGCTCCCTCCCCGACCGCATGGCCAGGCGGCCGGCACTCTCAGGTATGGCTCAGCCACAGCCTGGCACGCGATGCGCCCGGCCGCTGCCATTCGGGACGGAAAATCGGAAACCGGACGTCACGGCCTCCCCCATTTCAGGGAGTGGATCAGCGAGCGGCGTCATGCGGCTGCGATGGCAGGGCGGAGAACGGAGTCGACGCGAAGGGGGCCCCTCCCACTGCCTTTAAGGCTATGGGGGAGTCGGTGACCGACGACAACGCCGCAAGCAACGTCGCAGGGCGCCGGGAGCCCACTCCCTGTCGCGGGGGAGGCCGTGACGCTTCGGCGTCCCGTGTACGGGTCGGCGTGCGGTCCACGTGCGGCCCTCCCGGGCCGCCCCGGTCAGCGCTTGGCCACGAAAACGTGCGAGGCGACCTCGGAGTCCAGCTCCGCCGCCTCACCGCTGCTGCCGACCAGCACCCCGCCCGGCGACTGCGTCACGCTGACCACGGAACCGGGCTGCACGCCCGCCCGCCGCAACGTATACATCAGCTGGGCGTCCGTCTGGATCGGCTCACCGATCCGGCGCACCACCACGGTCTTGCCGTCGGCTCCCGGGTCGAGCTCCGACAGGCTCACCATGCCGTCGTTCAGGAACGGGTCGGCCTCGGCCTTCTCGCCCAGCTCCTCCAGGCCGGGGATCGGATTCCCGTACGGGGACTCCGTCGGGTGCCGCAGCAGCTCCAGCACCCGCCGCTCCACCGCCTCGCTCATCACGTGCTCCCAGCGGCAGGCCTCGGCGTGCACCTGCTCCCACTCCAGGCCGATCACGTCGACGAGCAGGCACTCGGCGAGGCGGTGCTTGCGCATCACCCGGGTCGCCAGCCGGCGGCCCTCCTCCGTCAGCTCCAGATGCCGGTCGCCCGCGACCTGCACCAGACCGTCGCGCTCCATCCGCGCCACCGTCTGGCTGACCGTCGGACCGCTCTGGTCCAGCCGTTCCGCGATCCGGGCGCGCATGGGAACGACGCCTTCTTCTTCGAGTTCGAGGATGGTGCGGAGATACATCTCCGTTGTGTCGATCAGTCCGGACATTCGTGCCCCTCGATGCTGTGACATGAAAAACGTCGTGCGCTGGCCCTCAAGCAATTCTGACGCATACCGCTGACAACCGTGCCGTGCCGACCGAAGCCCGGACCGTCCGTGTGCGTCCCGGACGGTATTGACAGGTCACTGGTCCAGACCGCAACGTGATCCGCGGCACGGACACCCCACCCCTGCGGAAAGGGCCTCCTCGATGAGCGACAGCAAGCTGGCCGGTCAGTTCTTCGATGCAGCGATCGGCCTGCTGGAGCGTGTACGCGACGAGGAGGCCGGCACGATCGCGGCAGCCGGGGCCGCGATCGCCGACACCGTCGAAGCGGGCGGCCGACTCTTCGCGTTCGGCGCCGGCCACTCGTCCCTCGCCGCCCAGGACGTCGTCTACCGGGCCGGTGGACTGGCCCTGATGAACCCGCTCGCCGTGCCCGGCACACTCGGCATCGACGTCATGCCGGCGACGCTCGGCTCGGCGCTGGAACGGGTCGAGGGGCTGGCCGGCGCCGTGCTCGACTCCAGCCCGGCGAGCGCCGGCGACCTGCTGGTGATCATCTCGCTCTCCGGGCGCAACGCGCTGCCCGTCGAAATGGCGGTCAACGCGCGGGCACTCGGCCTGAAGGTCATCGGTGTCACGTCGGTCGCCTACGCGGACGGGACCCGGTCGCGGCACGTCTCGGGCGGGTTCCTGCGGGACCACTGCGACATCGTCATCGACAGCAAGATCGCGATCGGCGACGCGGAGCTGACGGCGGAGGGCGTCGAGGCGCCGTTCGCGCCCGCGTCGACGGTGGTCACCAGTGCGGTGATGCAGGCCATGATGGCGACGGCCGCGGAGCGATTGGTCGAGCGGGGGATCGAGCCGCCGCTGCTGCGGTCGGGGAACGTCGATGGCGGGCACGAGTGGAACGGGCGCGTGATGGCGGAGTACGCGGATCGGATCTTCTACCGGCACTGAGGCAGGGGCTGCGGCTTCACCGGGTGGTCGGTTCCGTCCTCGAACGCCGGACGGGGCGGATCGGCCGCCCAGCGGGCTACGGGGTTGCGGGCAGTGCCCGGGACAGGTCCACCGCTGTTGCCACCCGGGCCGCCACGCTCTCCGCGTACGTCGCGTCCTGGCGTCCGAAAGGGCTGCGGTTCGCCGCCCGGAGGAACGTCACCACGCCCAGCGTCCGGCCCCGGCTCCGCAGCACCGCGCACAGGGCATGGACCGAGTCGCCCGGCCACTGGCGGTCCGCCGCCCAGGCCCCGGCCCCCGGAGCCGCACCGGCGCTCGCGCGGACCGAGCCCGTGCGGTCCACCGCCTCGAGTGCCGGGTGGCCCGGGGCGTAACGGAGCGGAATGCCGCCTCCCGCCACGGGCCGGCACGGGCCGGGGGCGTCGGTCGGTGTCGCCGCCGCCCGGACCAGCCGCACCCCCGCCACCAGGTCGATCAGCGCATGGTCGGCGAAGCCCGCGAGTGCGTAGTCCAGGTAGGACGTCGCCGCCTCCATCGGGTCCTCGCACTCGGCAGCCGACCGGCACGCCCGGTGCAGCTGGTTCGACCGGAACCGCACCCGGTCCGCCTCCTGCGCCGCCAGCCGCTCCGCCGTCACGTCCTGGAACAGCCAGCCGACCCCCAACGGAACGGGCTCCTCCGCGAGCGGCGACGCCAGCTGCAGTAACCCGCTGTGCCAGCAGCGCCGCCGGTCCCCCTCCGCCGTCCGCAGCGTCACCCACAGGTCGGCGGGCGCGGGCGGCGGCCCCTCGGCCAGGACGTGCTGCAACGCGCCCTCCAGGTCCTCGACACCCTGCACGAGCAGCTCTCCGAGCGGGCGTCCCAGCATCGTCGTACGGCCGCCGCCGAGCGCCCGCGCCGCATAGGCGTTGACGACCGTGGGCCGCAGGTCCACGTCGACGAGGACCACGCCCCAGGAGGCGTCCTCGAACAGCGCCTCGCTGAGGGCGATCGACCGCTCCAGGTCGATCTGGGCGTGCACCTCGCCGAATGCGCAGTAGACCCCGGCCGGCTTCCCGTCCGCGCCCCGCACCCCGGCCGACTGGGTCCGTACGAGCACCCGGCCGCCGTCCTTGCGCAGCAGTGCGAACTCGTGGACCTGGCGGCCCGGCGCGTCCATGGCCGCCATCAGCCGCCCGTGCACCTCACCCGCGTCCGCATGGCGCACCGCCCACCCCGCGAACCCGGGCCGCCCCACCGCTTCCTCGGCGCTCCAGCCGAGAATCCGCTCGGCCTCACGGTTCCAGTGGGTGATCGCACCGCCCGCGTCGAACGCGCAGAGCGCCGCGTCCATGCCGTCGAGCAGCGCCGCGAGCAGCTCCGACCCGGGGATGGGATCGGGCCCGAGGGCGTCGGTGATCCCACTGCTCCTGGAAGCGCTCATCCCGGACCCCCTGCCGGACGTGTCCGCCGTTGCCGCACGTCAGATCATTGAACTCGAACGTGACTCAGCACACATCGACTTCCGGGAAATCGGTGCTCCGAGGGATCTCGATAAATGGGTTGTGCGGTCCCGGAGAGGTTCCTAGTGTGTGCCTTACACGTTGAAAGGAGGTGATCCGAAAAGTGCAGTCTTATCGGATTCGTGAGGTGGCTGCGGGCTGACAGCCCGTCGTCGCACATCGTGCACCTCGGCAGGCTGTCTGCCGAAACCCAAGCAGTCACCGACCCGCGGGCTCGCCGGTAGATCCGGCCGGCTCCTCCGCAAGGAGGGACCGGAGCCCGCGGGTTTCTGCGTGTCCGGGGCCGGTCAGGGGCAGAGGCGTTCCACTCGCCAGCCCTCGCCCTCGCGTACGTACCGCAGCCGGTCGTGGAGACGGTTCTCGTGGCCCTGCCAGAACTCGATCGTCTCCGGTACGACACGGAAGCCGCCCCACTCGGGGGGTGCGGGGATGTGTTCGCCCTCCGGGTAGCGGGCCGCCAGTTCCTCGTACCGGTCGATGAGTTCCTGGCGCGAGCCGATGATTGTCGACTGCTCGCTCGCCCAGGCGCCCAGCTGGGAGCCGTGCGGGCGGGTGCGGAAGTAGGCGACCGTCTCCTCACGGGCGACACGGGCCGCTGTGCCGGTGATGATGACCTGGCGGGCCAGCGGGTGCCAGGGGAAGAGCAGGGAGACGTACGGGTTGGCGTCCAGCTCGCGGCCCTTGCGGGAGGCGTAGTTGGTGAAGAAGACGAAACCGCGGTCGTCGTACTTCTTCAGCAGCACAGTCCGGGAGGAGGGGCGGCCGTCGGGGGTGGCTGTCGAGACCACCATGGCGTTCGGCTCGTAGACCATTCCACCTGCGGCGATCTGCCGGAACCAGTGGGCGAACTGCTGCATCGGGTCGGCGTCGAGCGTGTCCTCGGTGAAGCCCTCGGAGCGGTACTGCTCGCGCATCGCGGCCGGATCGGTGGTGGAATCGGAAGGGGAATCTGCGGTGGGCACGGGGTCATCCTGCCGCAGGGGCCGAGTCTGCCCGGTAAGGAGGGGTGTCAATCGTGCACGGATGAAGTGGGTGGCTGTGCCGGATGTCACGCTTCCCCGCATCGTGGGAACCCGCCAATATCTTGGGGCAGGCCACTGTGGCCTCCATACAGCCCGCCGATCGAGGGAGCCGCATGATGTCCGACTTCGTACCCGGACTCGAAGGAGTCGTCGCGTTCGAGACGGAGATCGCCGAACCCGACAAGGAAGGCGGCTCGCTCCGCTACCGCGGGGTCGACATCGAGGATCTCGTCGGTCATGTGTCGTTCGGGAACGTGTGGGGTCTGCTGGTCGACGGGGCGTTCAACCCCGGTCTGCCGCCCGCCGAGCCGTTCCCGATCCCGGTCCACTCGGGTGACATCCGTGTCGATGTGCAGTCCGCGCTGGCCATGCTGGCGCCGGTCTGGGGGCTGAAGCCGCTCCTCGACATCGACGAGGAGACCGCCCGCAACGATCTGGCGCGGGCCGCCGTGATGGCGCTGTCGTACGTCGCCCAGTCGGCGCGCGGGCAGGGGCTGCCGATGGTCCCGCAGAGCGAGATCGACAAGGCGCAGTCCGTCGTCGAGCGGTTCATGATCCGCTGGCGCGGCGAGCCGGACCCGAAGCACGTCAAGGCCGTCGACGCGTACTGGACGTCGGCCGCCGAGCACGGCATGAACGCGTCCACGTTCACCGCCCGGGTCATCGCGTCGACCGGCGCCGATGTGGCGGCCGCGCTGTCCGGTGCGGTGGGCGCGATGTCGGGTCCGCTGCACGGCGGCGCCCCGTCCCGGGTCCTCGGCATGATCGAGGAGATCGAGCGGACCGGTGACGCCACCGCGTACGTGAAGAAGGCCCTGGACAAGGGTGAGCGGCTGATGGGCTTCGGACACCGGGTCTACCGGGCCGAGGACCCGCGGGCGCGCGTGCTGCGGCGTACGGCGAAGGAGCTGGGCGCGCCGCGGTTCGAGGTGGCCCAGGCGCTGGAGAAGGCCGCGCTGGAGGAGCTGCACGCGCGGCGCCCGGACCGGGTGCTGGCGACGAACGTGGAGTTCTGGGCGGCGATCATGCTGGACTTCGCCGAGGTCCCGGCCCACATGTTCACGTCGATGTTCACGTGCGCGCGTACGGCGGGATGGTCGGCGCACATCCTGGAGCAGAAGCGGACGGGGCGGCTGGTGCGGCCGTCGGCGAGGTATGTCGGTCCCGGGCCGCGCGACCCGCGGGAGATCGAGGGATACGAGCAGATCACGGATCTGGGGAACTGACGGTCCCGGTACTGCGCAAGCCCGGCAGAATCCGAACGAGAGGCCCTAGAGCTTGCCGCGGAGAGTGACGGTGCGGTGTCCGCCGAGGCGGCGCCGCACCTCCTGTTCGAAGCCGTAGGTCAGCTCCGCCCAGTTCCAGAAGGTGAGGCCGAGTTGCCCGCAGGCGTAGTAGTCGTCCTCCCAGCTCCAGCGGTCGACGCCGGAGGGCCGGCGGCAGGAGGGGCATTCCACGACGCCTTCGCCGCCGTTCGCCCAGGCGCCGAGCCGGCCCGCGAGCGGGGCCCAGGCGCTGTCGACGGGGCACCAGGTGTCGTCGACGAGGCGGATCTCGGTGGCGCAGAGCGGGCAGGTGGCGGCTCCCGCGTCGCCCTGGCCGCTGTCGAAGACGGTGCGTCCGGTCGCAACGTAGAGGCCGTTGCTCCACAGGTCGACCGGTTCCGGGTCGTCGACGGCCTTGGCGTAGTTCGGACCAGGTGCGTTGCCGTAGCCGTCTCCGTCGAGGACGCAGTCGGTGCGCTCGGCGCTGACGATTCCTTCGGCGATCAGCCAGTCGAGTAGCCCGGCGCCGAGTGGTGCGGCGTCCTGCTCGGTGGCGTCGAGGTCGACGATCGTCTGGAAGTGGTCTCCCACGTTTCCCCCAGGGTCAGTTGCGTACGTCGTCCGGATCCACCACCCACGGTGCCACCCCCCACTGACAACGGCCCTCGGGTCCCGAGTCTCGGGCTTCGAGCATCGAGACCGGCCGGTTCACTCTTTCGTGGGTACGAGGAGAGGGCTGGGGCCGAAGCCTGAGCTTCGGGACTCGGGCGTCGGGACACGGGCTCCGGGATTCGAGCTCCTTCTTTAACCGGCAGGAAAAGAAGGGGGTTTGGGAAAACATCCCCGACCTCCCTGCCCCGTCACGGCCAGCAAGTATGACTAATCGTGACAGCTTGCGGCGCGGTGCCGCGACTGCTTACGGTGCGAGAACGAAGCGACCCCGACACGGTGTTAGAGCACCAGGCCGGGGTCTCACCCCAAGATCGAAAGAGCGATCTCGTGGCTACCCAGAACCTTAGCCCTGCCCCGTCCGCGCCCGCATCCTCGCCCCCGTACCCGATGGCCAAAACTGGCTACGGCAAGCGATCAGCCCCGGCCCAACAGCCCTGCAGCGCGGATGACTTCACGCTGCCGCCGGCAAGGGAGCGCTACATCGCCGGGTTCATCGACCACCTGCCCGACGGCGCGGCGATGAACGTGAAGTGCATGGCCAAACAGCTCCCGCTCTACGGCCAGCAGGCCGTCGGCTCCGCCCTGACCGCTCTGTCGGTCGCCGGGTACCTGCGCCGCGTACGGTGCCTGATCGGCGAAGGCGACCAGGTCCGCTGGGTCTTCCGCACCTTCTGGTCCCGCACCGCACGCGACAACGAATGGTGGGCCGCCTACCTCGCCGCCGAGAACACCCACGGCGCGGTTCGTACGGCGACAGCGGCGGCGGCACCCGCACCCGTGCCCGCCGCCCCCGCCGTACCGCAGCAGCGAACCGCGGCCCCGCCCCCGGAGCCCACCCCTGACGCCCCCTCGCCCGCCTACCTGGCCCTGGCCCAACTCGGCCGCACCGATCCCCGCCTGGCCCTCTCCGCCGCCGACTGCCAAGCCCTGGAGGCACAGGCCGCTGAATGGCTCGCACGCGGCGTGAACACCGACTACCTCACCCAGGCCCTTACCGCCGGACTCCCCGCCCAGGTCGACTCACCCGTCGGCTTCGTCCGCCGCCGCCTCAACGACAAGATCCCGCCCGCCCTGCCGGCCGCCCCGGTACCGCCGCCGCCCGGCACTCCCACCCGCCGCGTGATGATGGAGTGCACCGAATGCGGCACCCCCGGCCGCCCCGAAGCGCTCCCGGACGGGCTGTGCCGGGCCTGCCGCCGGCCCAAGTCGGCGGAGACCCCGGCAGCAGGCGCGCCGCCCATCCAGCCCGACGTCCGCGTACACGTCAGCCGCCTCCGCGACCTGCTCAAGGCGCCTTGAGTTCTGTACGACGCCCCGACGGCAGCGGGGCGCCTCCAAGCATCGAGACCCATCGGGTGGAATCACCACCTCGACCGCCTGGTATTCCCTGCAAGAGGTTGCCTACCTCTGATTCACGCGATTCACTTGCACAGATATCCATTAGATCGTCGGGGGGAGGGCGTACATGCTGCTGAACTTCAGGGTGTCAAATCACCGCTCGATCCGGGAAGAGCAGGAGCTCCAGCTTCACCCCGCCTACGACGCGGACCGCCCCCCGGGCACGGACTGGCACGCCGTCCCCGTGGCCGGCCTCTTCGGCGCGAATGCCGCGGGCAAGTCGAACCTCGTCGGCGCGCTGGAGTACATGGCCCGGATGGTGGTGAACTCGCACCGTGACGCGGAGCCCGGCGGCGGCGTTACCCGCAGCCCCTTCCGCCTGGACGCCTCCGCGTCCGACGAGCCTTCGTGGTACGTGGTGGACCTGCAGCTCGGTGGCGTCCGCTACACCTACGGATTCAGCGTCGACGACGAGAGGGTCCTCGACGAATGGCTCTACAGCTACCCGCACGGGAAGAAGCGCAAGATCTTCGAGCGCCCCGACGGCGACGTGCAGCCCGGCGACTCGCAGGCCAAGCGCGAACTGGAACTCGTCGAGAACATCACCGAACCCAATGTGCTGTTCCTGACCATGGCGGCACGTTCCAAGCAGATGGACTTCCGCCCGGTCTACGACTGGTTCGCGACAGACCTGAGGTTCGGAGGGCAGCGTCCGCGGCACCCCGTGGGAGTCGACGTGGGTCGGATGCTGGAGGCACCTGAGCGTCACCCCGAGCTCATGGCGCTCCTGCGTGCGGCCGACCTGGGTATCGAGGAGTGCGGCACGGAGCGGGTGCTCATGGACGAGGACGCCCTGCGCCAGCGATACGGCGGACGCGTTCCGACACATGTGCTCGCCAGGCTGGAGGAAGAGGGGCCGCGGGAACTCGTACGACCGTGGATCGGGCATCGCGGTCGTACCGGCGTGGTGCGGATGGAGCTACACGAGCAGTCCGCCGGTACGCGGGCGCTTCTGGAGCAGGCCCCACGGTTCATGGCGGTCCTGCGTCGGGGTGGCACATTCGTCGTGGACGAGATCGACTCCAGTCTCCACCCGTTGCTCACCGCGCAGCTCATCGGTCTGTTTCAGGATCCGGCCAACAACCAGCGCGGCGCGCAACTGGTCTTCACCTCCCACGATGCCAGCCTTCTCGGACGCACGGGTGGGGAGGACATCCTCAAGCGGGACCAGGTGTGGTTCGTGGAGAAGAACCAGTACGGGGAGACGGAATTGTTCGCTCTCTCGGAGTTCAAACCGCGCATCGGGGAGAACCACGAGCGCCGCTACCTGGGCGGTAGCTACGGCGGCGTGCCGTTCATCGACGAGAGTTTCGCCAAGGCTCTGGCGACTCGGGGGGAGCAGGATGGCGAGGAAACCGAAGCCGGACGGACGGAAACGTCCCTCCTTTGAGTCCCGGCTCGACAGGAGAATGGGGCGTCGTGTTCCCCGGCAGCGATTACTGGTCGTCTGCAGCGCCGAGGTGACGGAGCGGGACTACTTGCAGGGCCTCAAGTCCTCTGTGAGAAATCCAGCGGTTTCGGTCAAGATTTTCGAGCGTCCCAAAGCGCCTTCCCAGGTCGTCGCGTACACCGTGAAGCAGCTCAAGTCGGCCGGCGACGAGTATGACGAAGCGTGGTGCGTCTTTGACGTCGACGAATTCACGGACATCAATCAGGCCGTGGCCGAGGCAGACCTCCACGAGGTCGGCATCGCTCTGTCCAACCCGTGCTTCGAGCTTTGGCTACTGTTGCACTTCACCGACCACCGCAGTCACGCGCCGTCCTACGACCATCTTGTGCCGCACCTGAACAAGCACACGCCAGGCGGATACTGCAAGACCGGCCTCGATTTCCGTCACTACGAAAGCGACTGGCGCGAAGCCGTCCGCCGCGCAAAAGGGCTGGCTCCGGAGGGCAAGGAGCCGGAAGTGAATCCCTCCACGGGCATGTGGAGGCTCGCCCTCGCCATCGGCGGCCCGGAGTAGCGGCAGCGCGGTCGGACGCCGCTCACCCCAACGCCTCGTCCACCAGTGCCGCCCACTGTGCCACGACCCTCTGACGCCGGGCGGTGTCGTCGGTCAGGACGTTGGCCAGGCCGAGCCCGCGGGCCATGTCGAGGAACCCCTGGACGGTTTCGCGTGCGCCGGGTTTCGTCTCGTCGGCGGCGAGGAGTTCGACGGCGATGCGGTGGGTTTCGCGGCCGACGCGGGCTTCGAGTTCCGTGACGCGGGGGCGGAGCTGGGATTCGTTGGACGCGGCGACCCAGAGCTGGAGGGCGGCGCGGAAGAGCGGGCCGGTGTAGAGATCGACGAGGGCGGCGACGACAGCCGTACGGCCCTGGACGGGAAGGGCGCGCAGGGCGGCGGAGCGTTCCTCGGCGACGTATTCGACGGCGGCGGTGAACAGGTCCTCGCGGGTGGGGAAGTGGTGCTGGGCGGCGCCGCGGGAGACCCCGGCGTGTTCGGCGACGACGGAGACCGTGGAGCCTGCCCAGCCGTGTTCGGCGAGGCAGGCGACCGCGGCTTCGAGCAGCCGTTGGCGGGTGGCGCGGCTGCGGTCCTGCTTGGGGGTCCGGTCGGTGGGGGGCGTCACAACACCCATGCGGGGTCCCGTCGTTCGAGGAAGGCCGTCATCCCTTCTCGTGCCTCGGCGGAGGCGAAGAGTGCTGCCGAGCGGGCGATGAGGTCTTCGGCGTACTGGTCGAAACTCTCCCGCACAGTAGCTGTGACCAGCTCCTTCGATGCTGCCAGCCCCTGCGGTGAGGCCCGGCGCAGTCCGTCCAGTACGGGTACGAGCGCCTTGTCCACGTCTTCCGCGGCAATCGTGACGAGGGAGATGCGGGCGGCTTCTGCCGCGTCGAAGCGTTCTCCGGTGAGGTAGTAGCGGGAGGCCGCGGCCGGGTCCAGGCGGGGCAGCAGCGGCAGGGAGATGACGGCGGGGGCGAGGCCGAGCCGGGACTCGGTGAGGGCGAAGGTGGAGGCGGGTCCGGCGACCGAGATGTCGCAGGCCGCGAGGAGGCCGAGGCCGCCCGCCCGGACGTGTCCGTCGACGCGGGCCACGACCGGTTTGGGCAGGGTCACGATCTGCCGCATCAGGGCGACGAACGCCTGGGGATCCGGGGGTGCGGCGAGGTCGGCGCCGGCGCAGAACGTATTGCCGGTGTGGGTGAGGACCACGGCCCGCACGGTGTCGTCCGCGCCGAATGCGGCGAGGGTGTCGCGGAGTTCGGCGACGAGCTGTGCGGAGAGCGCGTTGCGGTTCTTCAGTGAGTCCAGCCGTACGGTGGCGATCCCGCGCTCGTGGCCGGTGCGGACCAGTTTCATGCCTCTTCCGCCCTCTCGCTGACCTTTTCGTCGGCCTTCTCCCGGTCGCGCAGTTCGCGCCGGAGGATCTTTCCGAGGACCGCGTCATGGATGGGCAGGTCGAGCGGCTGGACATCTGCGTACTCGCTGCGGAACACGTTCACCATGGCGGGTCCCTTCGATACGGCGGGTGGGGGGACAGGGTCCCTCCTGTCAGTAGGACTTGGGGAGACCCAGGGACTGGTGGGAAACGTAGTTGAGGATCATTTCCCGGCTGACGGGTGCGATCCGGGCGACGCGGGCGGCGGTGATCAGGGACGCGAGCCCGTACTCGCGGGTGAGGCCGTTGCCGCCGAGGGTGTGCACGGCCTGGTCGACGGCCTTCACGCAGGCTTCGGCGGCGGCGTACTTCGCCATGTTGGCGGCTTCGCCCGCGCCGATGTCGTCGCCCTCGTCGTACAGCCTGGCGGCCTTCTGCATCATCAGGCGGGCCAGTTCGAGTTCGATGTGCGCCTGGGCGAGGGGGTGGGCGATGGCCTGGTGGGAGCCGATGGGCTCCTTCCACACCTGACGGGTCTGCGCGTACTCGACGGCGCGGCCGAGCGCGTACCGCCCCATGCCGAGAGCGAACGCGGCGGTCATGATGCGTTCGGGGTTCAGTCCGGCGAAGAGCTGGAGCAGACCTGCGTCCTCTCCCCCACTCTCGGCTTCGCTCGAGCGGGAGGTACCCCCTCCGACGAGGGCGTCGGCGGGCAGCCGCACGTCGTCGAGGACGAGCTCGAACTGCTTCTCCGGTGCCTGTAGTTCCATGTCGATCTGCGAGCGCCGGAAGCCGGGGGCGTCGCGCGGGACGATGAAGAGACAGGGCTTGAGCCTCCCCGTCCTGGCGTCCTCGGTGCGGCCGACGATGAGGGTGGCGTCGGCGATGTCGACGCCGGAGACGAAGACCTTCCGTCCGGTGAGCAGCCAGTCCTCGCCGTCGCGGCGGGCAGTGGTGGTGATGCGGTGGGAGTTGGATCCGGCGTCGGGTTCGGTGATGCCGAAGGCCATGGTGAGGGAGCCGTCCGCGAGGCCCGGGAGCCATTGCTGCTTCTGGGTGTCGGTGCCGAAGCGGGCGATGACGGTGCCGCAGATCGCCGGGGAGACGACCATCATCAGCAGCGGACTGCCCGCCGCTCCCAATTCCTCCAGGACGATGGAGAGTTCGGCCATTCCGCCGCCTCCGCCGCCGTACTCCTCGGGGAGGTTCACCCCGAGGTAGCCGAGCTTGGCCGCTTCGGTCCACAGTTCGCGGGGGTGGGCTCCGTCGCGCACGACGGTCGTCATGTAGTCACGCCCGTACCGCTTTCCGAGTGCGGCGACGGCGGCGCGCAGGGCTTGCTGCTCTTCGGTTTCGAGGACGGTACTCATGGGGTCGGTTCCTCCTGTACGACGGCGAGCAGGGCGCCGACCTCCACCTGGAGGCCGGGTGCGGCATGCAGTGCGGTGAGGGTGCCGGAGGCGGGGGCGAGGATGCGGTGTTCCATCTTCATCGCCTCCAGCCAGATCAGCGGTTGCCCCGCCTCGACCGCCGCGCCCGCCACGAGTCCGTCCGCGAGCCGGACGACGGTGCCGGGCATGGGGGCGAGCAGGGAGCCGGGGTCGGTGCGGTCGGTGGGTTCGGTGAAGCGGGGCAGGGCGGTGAAGGTGTACGAGCCGGTGGCGCCGTCCACGTACACCCGGTCGTGGTGGGCGGCGAGGCGGAAGCTGTGGGTGACGCCGTCGTCCGTCTCGACGGTGACGTGGTCGGGGGTGACGGTGAGGATCCGGGCGCCGGGGGCTTCGATCGCGCCGCTGCGGGTGGTGCGGTAGGCGATCTCGTGTTCGGTGCCGTCGGGTTCGCTGCGGTAGCGCCTGGTCTGGGGCTGTGAGGGGACATTGCGCCAGGCGCCGAAGCGGGAACCCGGGTTCGAGGTGGACGCCGCCGGGGGGCGTGGTGGGTTGGCACCGGTGGGTGGCTTCCACGGGGTGCCGGTGGAACCCGGGTACGGGGCGGACGCCGCCGGGGGGCGTGGTGGGTTGGCACCGGTGGGTGGCTTCCACG